>CAMPAF010000298.1 GCA_946631535.1 uncultured Verrucomicrobiota bacterium | reverse complement strand
TCATGCCGCCGATGTCCGGGATCGGACCGCGCTCGCTCGGACAGCAGTTGTCGGGGTGCGTGGCCACGAAGTCGACGGGCGTCTGGTTCTTCGTGCGGACGGGGCACATCGGGCTCGGCGGACAGTTGCGCATGTTCCAGAGGCTCGTCGCGTCCGCCAGCTTCGCGTACGTCAGCTCCTTGTCGTACGTGAGCGCGATCAGCTCGTTGCGCTCGGGGTCGTAGTCGAGCGAGACGCCCGCGTCCGCGAGGCGCTCCGCCATGTGCGCCTTCACCTTCTCGCTGGAGATGAGGTAGACGGACTTGTAGCCCTTCTCGCGGATGTACGATTCGAGCGTGATGAGGGGCGTGAGGATCTGCTCGGGGACGACAGGAATCGCCGCGCCCGCGATCTTCTTCATGTACTCCTCTGGACACTTCGACGTGTTGTTCGTGAGGTAGAAGAACGAGAACCGCCCGCTGTTCGTGTTGTCGATTACGAACTTGACAGCCGGCACGATAGGGTGTGGGCCCATGAACAGCGTGCCGTCCAGGTCGCAGACGAACGCCTTCTTCTTGTGCAGCTCAAATGACATCATTTTCTCCTTGCTTTAGCGACATTCGACAATCGGCGACCGACATCCGGCACGACATCCAACAATCGACAGTCCTTTCAACCTTTCAACCCGAATGCCGCGCGCGCGAACGCGTCCATCTGGCCGGTGCGGTAGGTGAAGTCGAGGGAGTTGTAGCGGTCGCGCATGTGCGCGGCCACGATCACGTTCGCGCACGAGTCCTCGCGCGTCGTGCCGATCTCCTCGGGATAGACCGGTGCGCCGACGACGCGTAGCCGGCGCGCCACCTCGGCGGATGGCAGGAGCTGCTTCTCGAGCAGAGACTTAATCTCGGGCCAGCGCGTCTTTGCGATCGTCAGCTGCGCGCGAAGACCGTCCTTGTCGAGGTACTTCGCCTTCGTGGAGGTGACGCCCACGTCGGGGAACTTCGTGCCCGCGAAGAGCTTGCGGGCGAGAGCCTCCTCGGTCGGCCAGTCGGGCCACGCGGCCACGCACGCGTCGACGTCGAGTTTCGTGTAGTCGAAGGCGAGGATCTGCTCGAAGAACTTCGTCATGAAGTGCGTGTACACGCCCACCTGGATGCCGTGCGGCACGATATCGCCCTTGTACGTGTGGTCGCGCATCTCGAGGATGTGGCTGAACATGTGCTCCGCGCCGGAGGCCGGGCGCGAGCTCTGCATGTCCTGCATCGCGAAGCCGCCGAGCATCAGGCCCTCCACGAACTTGCGCATCGGCTCCGTCTCCATGGCGGCCACGCCCTCGGGGTTCGCCAAGGCGTCGGGCAGGCCGTCCTGCACGGTGTGCCACGCGCGGTCGTGCCACTCGCACGCGCCGAGCTCGTAGGCGAGGATCCAGTCCGCGCCCGCCGGCACTTTCGCGAGCAGGTCGGCGAAGCCGCTGGCGGCCATCCACTTCGGCGCGGTGCGCATCACGTTCAGGTCGGCCACGATGGCGCGCGGCGCGGGGCAGGCGTACGTCTTCTTCGCACCCTCCGGGGAGCGGATCGCCGCGCCGAAGCTCGAGTAGCCGTCCACGCTCGCGGCCGTGGCGCACACGAGGTACGGCACCTTGAGGTCGCCGGCGGCGAGCTTCACGAGGTCGTTCACCACGCCGGAACCGGCCGCCACGGGCACGAGGTCACCCTTCTCGGCGCCTACGGCCGACAGCGCCTCGCGCACCTCGACCGCGTAGTGGTAGTCGGCATGGAACGTCTTGCCGTCGGGTTCCAATATGTAGCGTTCCGCGGGGATGCCCGCCGCCGCGAGAAGCGCGCTCGCCTTCTCGCCCGCCGCCGCCCACGTGCGCGGGTCCGCCACCACCAGCGCGCGCGTCGCCGACGGAAAGTGTTTCCGCACGAGGGCGGGCACCTGGTCGAGGATGTCCTCGCCGATCACGCACGCCTGCGTGTCGCAGGCCGACTTCAAAGCTTCTTCCAATCTTGACATGCTGTTCTCCTTGGTTCGCGAAGCATTATACTACAAATCGCCGACCGCCGCACTACTTCATCACGTACCACAAGATGCAGAAGAAGTGGCAGATGGAGCCTGCCAGCACGAACAGGTGCCAGATAGGATGATGGTAGGGGAGGCGACGCCAGAGGTAGAACACGCAACCGAGCGTGTAGAGTCCGCCGCCCAGCATGAGCCACATCGTCCCGAGGCCGTGAAGCTCGCGCACGAGCGGTATCACCGCCACCACCGCCATCCAGCCCATGAGGATGTAGGCAAGCGTCGAGAGAATGCGGAAGCGTCCCGTCGTCACCACCTTGAAGATGACTCCGGCGATGGTGGCGCCCCACTCGATGCCGAACACGGTCCAGGCAAGGCCCGGATTGGTAGGCCGCAGCGTAACCAGGCAGAACGGGGTGTAGCTTCCCGCAATGAGGACATATATGGCCATGTGGTCAAGCATGTGCAGCACGCGCTTGGCTGGAGGATACGATACGGCATGGTAGGCTGAGGAAATTGAATAGAGGAGAATGGCGCTAGCGCCGAATATGGAGGCGCTCACGATCTTCCAGGCCAGCGCCGTGCCAGAACTGACCGCCTGCCATATCAGCAAGGCGACCATGGCCGCGCTGAGGTGCGACCCGACGACATGGATCACCGTGTTGGCGATTTCCTCGCCAGTTGACTGGAAGCGCTGCTTTGCCACGCTCATTTCGCAGGCGCGGGAGCGGCAGGCGCCTGAGGAGCCGCCGCAGGAGCGGGTGCGGGAGCCGTCGGCGCCTTAGGAGCCGCAGGAGCGGGTGCCTTGGGAGCCGCCGCAGGGGCTGCGGGAGCCGCAGGAGCAGGTGCCTTGGGTGCCGCCGCAGGGGCAGTTGGGGCGGCAGGGGCCGCTGGAGCCGTAGGCGCAGCGGGCGGAGGCGTAATGTCGCCTGCAGGCGGCATCTGCTGCTGTTCGGCCTGAGGCGCGTCAGACTCGCCATCCATGAGCGAGGAGCTCACCGTGGACGTCAGGCGCGCCAGCAGAAGCGTGTTGGCCAGGAAGATCGCGCCGAGCCAGGCCGTCGCCTTGATGAGCACGTTGCTGGCGTCCGCGCCGAACACGGCCTCGCCCATGCCGCCGGCGATGGCGCCGCCCAGTCCGCCCTCCTTCGGCTTCTGGAGCATGACCACCAGCCCGAGGAGCAGGCACACCAGGACTTCTATGACGTAGAGGAAACCAACCAGGATGCTCATTTTCTTTTTCCTTTTCTTCTTCTTTAGATTGCTTTCGATTGCCGTCGGCCGCTGGCCGAGAAATCATTTGTCAGGGATCGACGAACTCCAGCTTCAGCGTGTCCAAGTCTATCTTCCTGTAGTAGCAGTTGCGCGGAGCGCCGGACTTGTTCTTCGTGTGGCAGATGCCGCCGCGGCACGGCCGCACGACGTACAGGAGCGAGTTCTGCTCGCAGTTGACGTACGCCTCCAGGAGATCGAACGTCTCGCCGCTCGTCTCGCCCTTGAACCACAGCTTGTTGCGGCTGGTGGACCAGAGGATCAGCTTGCGCTTGGCGAAGGACTCCCTCATCGCGTGCTCGTTCGTGTACGCCACGAGGATGACCTCCTTCGTGTCCGCGTTCTGCACGGCCACGGGGATGACGCCGGGATCGGGATCGGCCCCGGCGGCACGCGACGCCGCCACCTGGCCTCCGACCTTCTCGAGCTTCGTGAAATCCAGCCTCAGCTCGCTTGTCTCTTCTAGTTCGCCCATAGGGGTGCATATTTTACCATATTTTCGGCCGAACGCAATGCCTTGTGCGGCCACTTGCATTTTTTCTCATTTCGCGCTTGATTTCCGGGCCAAAGAATTTGTAAAATATTCGCTCTTTTGCAGACAATAGGAGTTAACAAAGATGGCTAGTAAAGTGTTCCCGCTCGAAAAGGTGCGGAATTTCGGCATCATGGCGCACATCGATGGCGGCAAGACGACGACGTCCGAACGTATCCTCTACTATTCGGGCAAGAACTACAAGATCGGCGAGGTGCACGACGGCGCCGCGACGATGGACTTCATGGTCCAGGAGCAGGAGCGCGGCATCACGATCCAGTCCGCCGCGA
>CAMPAF010000297.1 GCA_946631535.1 uncultured Verrucomicrobiota bacterium | reverse complement strand
CACCGCAGATTCTGAATCTGCTTGTTAAGGTTCGAGTCCTTATGAGGCAACCATTGCAAGACCTCCGCCGAGCGGAGGTCTCTTGCTATGACGGACCGACGGAAGGATACTGAAGAAATGAAGCCTACACTCGTTGTTCTCGCCGCAGGAATGGGCTCGCGCTACGGCGGGCTGAAGCAGATAGACCCCGTGGGGCCCTCGGGCGAGGCGATTCTCGACTACTCGGTCTTCGACGCCCATCGCGCCGGCTTCGGCAAGGTCGTCTTCATCATCCGCCACGACATCGAGCAGGTCTTCCGCGAACAGGTCGGCTCCAAGTACGAGGGCCTTCTGCCGGTGGACTACGCTTTCCAGGACATCGCCGACCTGCCGCCCCCGTACGCCGTCCCGCCAGGCCGCGCAAAGCCGTGGGGCACCGCCCATGCCATCCGCGCTGCGCGCGACGTCGTCCGCGAGCCGTTCGCCGCCATCAACGCCGACGACTTCTACGGCCGCGACGCCTTCGCGAAGCTCGCCGCGTTTCTGGGGAGTGCGGACGCGCAGGAGCGCGTCCCTCCCGCAACGGACGCAACGAATTGCGCCCCTCCCGCGCATCCCTTCGCCATGGTCGGCTATCGGCTCGACCAGACGCTCTCCGACTTCGGCTCCGTCGCGCGCGGCATCTGCCGCGTCTCCCCGGAAGGCAAGCTGGAGAAGGTCACGGAGATGACGAAGATCGTCCGCACGCCCTCCGGCGCCGAGAACCGCGATGACCCCGCCGCGCCCGTGGCGCTCACGGGCGGCGAGCGCGTATCGATGAACCTGTGGGGCTTCACGCCCGCCCTCTTCGGCGAGCTGGAGGCGCGCTTCCCCGCCTGGCTGGAGGCCAACGTCGCGCGCGAGAAGGCCGAATGGTACATTCCGTTCGTGGTGGACGAGCTTGTCCACGAGGGCAAGGCCACCGTGGATGTGCTGCCCACCGACTCCGCCTGGTTCGGCGCCACCTACCGCGAGGACAAGCCGCTCGTTGCGGCGGCGATTCGCCGCCTGGTGGACGCCGGGGAGTATCCGCCGAACCTCTTCGCGGCAGGTGCCTGATGGCCGGGCGCGTCAGCAGGCTGCTTGGACGCCTGGCCGACGTCGTCTGGCCGCGCACGTGCGCCGTCGAGGCGTGCGGACGGCCCGTGGACAGGCCCCGCGGCCACATCTGCTCCGCGTGCTTCGCCGCGCTGCCTTTCCACGAGCCCGGCGGCGCGTGCCGCATCTGCGGCATGCCAGTCCCCGCCAAGACGCCGCACGCTTTCGTATGCGAGGTGTGCGCCGCCAACCCGCCGCCGTACGAGCGCACGTGCAGCGCCGTCGACTACGCCGCTCCTCTCGACATGCTTGTCCAGGCATTCAAGTACAACCATGCCTCATGGCTTGCCGAGGACTTCGCCGAGCTGCTGGACGGCGCAGTGCGCGCGCACCTCGACCGCGCGGCCGTGGACGCGGTCTTCCCGGTCCCGCTTCACCCCAATCGGTTGCGCAAGCGCGGCTACAACCAGGCCGCCCTCCTCGCCCGCGCGCTCGCGCGGCGCCTCAACCGCCGCTGCGACGAAAGGTCGCTCGTGCGCATACGCGACACGCCCAAGCAGTCGCTCCTCGGCGCAGACGAGCGCCGCCAGAACCTGAAGGGCGCCTTTGTGGCCGTCCGCCCGCAGTTCGTGCGCGGACGAGTCATTCTCCTCGTCGACGACGTCACCACCACCGGCAGCACGCTCGCTGCCGCAGCCGAACCTCTTCGCGCCGCAGGGGCCGCGCGCATCTGGTGCGCCACCCTCGCACGCGCCCCGCACGACTCATGAGCAAGACACCTTACATCATCTGGGACTGGAACGGCACGCTGCTCGACGACGTGGCCGCCGCCGTCGGCGCACTCAACCGCATGCTGGCCGTTCGCGGCGTCGCCCCTGTCTCTCAGGATTTCTACCGCGCCCACTTTGGCTTCCCCGTCCGCCCGTTCTATGCGGTCGTGGGCCTCGACCTCGAGCGCGAGGACTGGGACCGCATCTGCACCGATTTCCACCAGTTCATCGCCGAGGAGCCGAACCAGCATCTTCGTCCGGACGCGCTCGCCGCGCTCCAGCATGTGCGCGACCGTGGCGGACACCAGTCCATCCTCAGCGCGTTGCGGCAGGACCTGCTTCGCCGCGACACGGCGCGCGAAGGCGTCCAGGAGTACCTCGACACGATCTACGGCGTGGACAACCTCGACGGCGCCACCAAGCTCTCGCGCGGACACGACCTGGTGGAGCATCTGCGGACATCCGGACTTCTCGCCACGGACCAGCCGCTATTCTTCATCGGCGACACCTTGCACGACGCGGAGGTCGGTACCGCGCTGGGCGCGACGCCGATCCTAGTGGATGGCGGCCACCAGAATGTCGACCGCCTCAGAGCCTCTGGCCATCAGGTCGTCCCATCCCTCCTTGCCGCAGTCGAGCATATCCTGCACGACTGACAAGCATGGAGAGCCGCCGTCTCGGCGGCGACAATCCTATTGCTCAATGAGGTCGGCCATCGCGTCGCGCCAGCGGAGGACGGCGTCAGGATCGCCCGTGAACTGCGTCATGGACTGCATCACGTCGCCGGGCACCGCGAGGAGCTCGCGTGCCTTGCGGGTCCAGGCGTCGTCGGGAGGGACGCGCTCCTGCGCGTCCGCGGTCGCGCGGCAGCGCGACCCTCCCGTGCGAGACTTGAGCTTGCGCTCGAGTTCGAGCGCATAGGCAAAGTCTTCGAGGCCATCGCGGAAGTTCTCGAGGCGCACGGTGGGCAGGGGCTTGCCGTCGGGCCCGACGCACGTCCAGCTGCCGTCGCCGTGGTAGCGCGTCCAGCTGCGCGGATCCCAGTCGGTGAAGGGACCCGAAGTGATGCAGCGCTTCGAGTTCCAGATCGTGATCTGGTAGTAGAGGAAGCCGTCGGGGCGCTGCCGCGCGGTCTCGGCGCCCATGAGGACGCGGCCCTCGATCGCGGGGCACTCGATGAACATGTTCGCCTGCGGCGCGTGGGGCCCGCAGCAGATGTACCACCACACCTGGTGTCCGGCGGCGCGCGACTTCGCGGCCTTCTCCGGGTCGAACTTCGGCGTGAGCGGCGTGAACCAGTCCATCACGTCGAGCGGCGTGCCCACGCCGAACTCGTGGTCGTAGGCGGTGGTGGAGATCGGCACACCGGGTAGCTCCTCCTTGAGGATCTCCACGCAGCGGCGGATGTTGCCGAACCAGTTCGTGGCGATCTCGTCGCAGCCGTAGACGTAGGCGTGGTCGAGGATGCCGAGCTCCTTCGCCTTCGCGTAGGCTTCCTTGAGCTGCTTGACCTTCGTGTTGCGCCACTTTGCCTCGGCCTCCGCGCCGCCGGTGAAGTAGTGCCAGTAGCCGAGGTTGAAGCGGTCGAGGCGGCCCTGCTCTTTCAGGCGGCGGAGCACGTCCCAGTGGATGTTGCCGCCGTGGTAGAGGCTGTCCATCGTGATGTAGTAGTCGGCAAGGAAATCGCCCCATTCGAGCTCGTGCTTGCGCCAGAGGTTGCCCGGGAACTCGGGGTCCTTGCGGAGCTTCGCGTTTATGGCCTGCTCCTCGGGCGTGGCGAACTGCGCGCTCGGGCCGGGGTCGAACGTGATGGCCATCGGCAGCGGGGACTTCTTCGGCACGGCGAAGTCGTTCACGCGCACGCGGAAGGGAATGCTGTAGGGCGCAACGCCGTCCGCAGACACGGTGAGCGTGCCCGCGTAGACACCGGCGGGCTGGCTCTCGGGACAGTGCACGCGGATCCAGAAGCTCTGCGCGTCGGTGTCCGCCACCTTGACGCCGTCGAGGAAGTTGAGGATCGGGTCGGGCCACCAGCCCGTGGGGGCGTTCGTCGTGGCGCGCACCCAGCCGGGCGCGGCGTTCGTGGCGTTCCAGCATCCTACGCGGTAGGGCGCCTTGCGCACGGTGTGGACGTAGCCCACCACGTCGCATGCCACATTCGCGGCGGCGAAGACCGTCCCGTCCGTACGGCGGAGGTCGGAGACGCGCACGCGCACGTTTTCGAGGTCGCGGTCGCCGGGCGCCACGACCACCTGCACGCTCTCGCGCTCGTTGCG
>CAMPAF010000296.1 GCA_946631535.1 uncultured Verrucomicrobiota bacterium | reverse complement strand
CCTTGAAAATCTTGCAGACCTCGGGGTACATTGCGCGGCGCTTCTTGCGGTCGGGATCGAACGTAACCTTCTGCTCGGCCTTGGGCGCGGTGCCGAGCAGGCCGAACGTCACCATGCCGGAGGCGTGGAACTCCACGGAGTCGCCCCAATAGTTCGTGTAGCCGTACTTCTGGCGGAGGTAGTCCGTCTTCTCCTTGAAGAAGGCTCGGTCTACCGAGTTCGTCACCTGGCGCACGATGGTGAACTTGCCGTCGATCATCTTCGACTCCTGCATGCCGTAGTTTGCGAGGATGTCGATGGGGTAGTTGCCCATCTGCTTGTAGATGCGCGGCGCGTTGCCCGCGCCCACCATGACGCACTTGTAGCGCTTCTCCAGCTCGCGGAGCGCGGCCAGGTTCTCGGGCGGCGGAATGGTGCGGTGCTGGCATAGCGTCGCGTCGAGGTCCAGGCACACCAGCCTCTTCTTCGCGTGCTTGTGCACGAACGCGGGCGCGGTCTTCTCGAGACCAGGGCAGGCCTCGCACGGGACGCACGGGCCATCCACCTCAAAGCAGCCCGCGACCATCGCGAGCATTCCGGCCGCAAGGGCCCTTACGAAAAACTTCATTTGCATCTCGACCTCGTTTGCTTGTGCTTTGTGACGGGAAGGATTATACACTATCATCCGCCACGGCACACCAGAAAACTTGAGCAGACGTCCGCTACTTCGCGAACGGCGCCGTGGCGACCACGGGAATGCCCGTACCGCAGGCGTCAGCGATCACCGTGTCACCCAGCGCCACCGGCGCCTCTACCTCGGTCGCCGCAAGCGCCGCCAGCACGTCGGGTATCTTCCCCTTCGGGATCGCGACCTTCGTCTTCACGCAGAGCGGGCGCTTCGTCCCCTTCACGCGGACAAGCCCCGTCACCATGCGCACGGGCGCAGTGACTTCCTGCTTCGCGTACGTCTCGCCGCGCAGGCAGGCGTTGCCCGTCACCTTGAGCGTTCCGTCCGCCAGCTTCTCCACGTCCAGCTGGCAACCCATCGGACAGTTGATGCACGTCATTTCACCACCTCCACGATCACTTCGTCCTTGCCCTTGAAGAGCGCGCGGTCAATCTCCACGCGCTGCGACTCGCCAGGCGTCAGTATCCTGCTCTTGCGCCGGCACAGCACCTCGTCGCCCGCGCGCACCACCCACGCGGCGTCCTTGTAGACGCCTGCCGGGCGGAACGACACCGCCACCTTCCCTTCTCCTTCCGGGTTGATGCGCTGCGGCACCGTGCCGCGCACTCCAAAGCCGTCCTTCACCTGGACATAGGCGGGCGGGACGCCCGCCACCCCGACCTGACCCGCCGCATGCGCCGCCGCCGCGCGGCCCGCGATCTCCGCCTCCGCGCTCACGTAGTCCACCAGGTCGTGCACGTGCAGCACGTTGCCGCACGCGAACACGCCCGGCACGCTCGTCTGCATCGAGTCGTCCACCACCGCGCCGCCCGTCACGGGCGAAAGCGCCACGCCGGCCGTCTTGGAAAGCTCGTTCTCGGGCAGCAGGCCAACGGAAAGGAGCAACGTGTCGCAGTCGAAGTGCCGCTCGGTGCCGGGGATGGGCTGCCGCTTCTCGTCCACCTGCGCCACGGTCACGCCGGTGAGGTGGTCGCGCCCCTGGATGTCCACCACCGTGTGGCTCAGGAGAAGCGGGATGCCGTAGTCGTCCAGGCACTGCACGATGTTGCGCTTGAGGCCGCTCGAGTACGGCATCAGCTCCACGCACGCCAGCACCTTCGCGCCCTGAAACGTCATGCGCCGCGCCATGATGAGGCCGATGTCGCCCGAACCGAGGATCACCACCCGCTTGCCGGGCATCACGCCCTCCATGTTCACGAGCCGCTGCGCCGTGCCGGCCGTGAAGACGCCCGCCGGACGCG
Organism: uncultured Verrucomicrobiota bacterium; assembly: GCA_946631535.1. The sequence goes on along the minus strand of CAMPAF010000296.1, from coordinate 2,200 downwards.
TCCCCGGAATGAGCAGCGCCCCGCGCGGACGCTCCCTGCATCCCATCGCCAGCACGATGGACTTCGCCTTGAAGATGCGCATGCCGTGCACCGGCGAAATCGTCGTCACAGCATGGTCGGCCGAGACGTCCAGCACCATCGTGCGGCACTCGATCGGAATCTTCAGCTCGTTCACCTTGTCGATGAAGCGGTGCGCATATTCAGGGCCCGTCAGCTCCTCCTTGAAGCGGTGGAGTCCGAAGCCGTTGTGGATACACTGCTGCAGGATGCCGCCCGGCGCGTCGTCGCGCTCAAGGATCAGCACGTTCTCGCAGCCGGCCTCGCGCGCCGCGATCGCCGCAGCCAACCCCGCCGGCCCCGCGCCGATCACCAGCACGTCGGCCGGGAGCGACTGGGTGGCCGGGGCCTCCGAGACTCCCGGGGCATCCCGGTGGTCCCGGTGGTCTCGGTGGTCCCGGTCCTCTCGGCCCTCTCGGTCCCCCCCCCTTCCCGGCGCCTTCGCGCGCGATTCTAGGAACGCCTCCATGGGCAGTCCCAGCTCCTGCGAAAGGATCTCCAAAAGGCGCGGCGTGCAGAACCCGCCCTGGCAGCGGCCCATGCCGCTGCGCGTGCGCCGCTTGATGCCATCTAGGGTGCGCGCGCCCACGCGTGCGCGAATGGCCGCCCTGATCTCGCCTTCGGTCACCGTCTCGCACCGGCAGATGATCCGCCCGTACGTCGGATCCTTCTTCACCTGCTCGGCGAGCTCCTCCGGCGTCATCTCGCGCGTCTTTGGCCAGTACGAGACGTCGTCCGAAATCGCCTCGGCCGGCTTCTTCGCCGCCCCGAGGCGCGCCGCCACCTGCTCCGCGAGGAACTCGCCAATCGCGGGGGCGGACGTGAGGCCCGGCGACTCCACGCCGAGCGCGTTGAAGAACCCTGGCACCCCTTCCGGCTCGCCGAGCACGAAGTCGCTCACCGTCGTCTCGTGCGCGCGGATGCCGCTGAAGTTCTTGATGGCCGCGCGCACGGGGAGCGCGGGGAATGAGCGCTTCGCGAGACGCGTAACCTTCGCCATGATCTCCGCCGTCGTCGCCTTGTCCTCCTTGTCCGCGATGTCCTCGCTCGACGGCCCCACGATCACCGTGCCGTCCACCGTGGGCGAGACGAGGATGCCCTTGCCCATCGGCCCCGGCACCTGGAAGATCGTCGCCTTGAACGCGTTGCCCTCGGAGCGGTCCAGCATGTAGTACTCGCCGCGCCGCGGCTGGATGTTGTACTTGACCGGGTTCACCTGGTTGTTCAGCTCGTCGGAGTGGACGCCCGCCGCATTCACCACCGCCTTCGCCTCGAAGATCCGCCCGTCGTCCGTCGTCAGCCTCCAGCCGTCCGCGCCCTTCTCGATCTTCGCCACGCGCGCGTCGAAGGTGAAGGATACGCCGTTCGCCGCCGCGTTCTCCGCCGTGCGGAAGGTGAGGTCGTACGGACAGCAGATGCCGCCCGTCGGCGCCCACAGCGCCGCCACCGCTTCTTCGCTCACGTTCGGCTCGCGGGCGCGGAGCGTCGCCTGGTCGAGGATCTCCAGCCCCTCCACGCCGTTCGTCCGCCCGCGCTCGAGCAGCTTCTGGAGCTCCGCCTTGTCCTCTTCCGAGAACGCCAGCACGAGCGACCCGTTCGGCTTGAACGGCACCTTCAGCTCTGCGCAGACCTGCGCGAACATCTTGTTGCCGAGGAGGTTGAACTTCGCCTTGTTCGTGCCGGGCTTCGCGTCGAACCCCGCGTGCACGATGGCGCTGTTCGCCTTTGTGGCGCCCTCCGCCACGTCGCTCCCGGCCTCCAGCACGCGCACCTTTAGGTCGTAGCGCGAGAGGCTGCGCGCGACCGAGCAGCCGACCACGCCCGCGCCTATAACTATGACATCTTCCATCCGACTAGCTCCTTCTTCACTCATGGGACGAAACCATTTAACCACAATCCTCTCCCCGACGCCAAAACATAATCTTATGATTTTTCATCAACTAATCACAATATCCAATCGCGCCTGAAAATGACCGTCCAACAGTATGCGGCGTTTGTCGCGAGCGCGATCAAAGGACAGGACGCCGAGACTGTGTCGCCGCTGCCCTTTCGGTCGACGTTCGATGGTTCGATGCGCCTTATGCGCTAGGCGCATCTCCGTTTTTCACCCATGCGTATTGGGATTTGGAAACAACCAAGACAA
>CAMPAF010000295.1 GCA_946631535.1 uncultured Verrucomicrobiota bacterium | reverse complement strand
CCGTGATCCCCGCCGCGCTGCCGGTGGGCGTGGTGCTCACGATCGCCGCCGCCGGAAGCGAAGGCTCCACGAACAGCATCATCAACCTCGAGCCCGAAAACCTCAAGCGCGGCGCGGGTGGCGACATCCTGCGCCCGAAGTTCGCGATCCTGAACCCCGAGCTCACCATGACGCTGCCGCCCTTCCAGACCGCGTGCGGACTCGCGGACATGTTCGCGCACCTCTGCGAGCGCTACTTCTCGCCCACGCCCGACGTTGCGCTCACCGACAACCTCTGCGAGGCCGTGATGCGGACGGTCGTGGAGGAGAGCGCCAAGGTGATGGCGAACCCCTCCGACTACCAGGCGCGGGCGAACGTCATGTGGGCCGGCACGCTCGCGCACAACGACATCTGCGGCGCGGGACGCGTCCAGGACTGGGCGAGCCACGGCATCGAGCACGAGCTCTCGGCGCTCTACGACTGCGCGCACGGCGCCGGCCTCGCCGTCGTGATGCCCGCGTGGATGACGTACGTCCACAAGACGGACCCGGCGCGCTTCGCCCGCTTCGCGCGGCACGTCTTCGGCGTCGGCCACGGCGTTCCCGATCCCGACGCCGCACTTGCCGGCATCGCGGCGTTCCGCAACTGGCTCAAGTCCCTCGGCCTCCCGCTCACCTTCGCCGAGCTCGGCGCGAAAGAGGAGGATATCCCCCTCCTCGTCAAGACGCTCAACCTCAGCGGCAATACCCTCGGCGGTTTCCAACCCCTCACCGAATCCGATGTCGCCGCAATCTATCGGCTGTGCTTAGTGCCTAGTGCCTAGTGCTTGGTGCTTGGTGCGTAGCCCGTCGCCCGCGCTTCGTACGGGAATGTAAATGCGGATAAGTTTCGTTGAAAAGGAAACAACCATGACAACTGATAAAAACAACTTTTTTAATCCGGGCGCAACTGCGCCCGGTTTCAAGAGCGCCGCGCGGTTGCGCGGCGAGAAAGAAGAGGTTGTTTTTACAAGTTGTTTCTGTTGTTTCCAAAAGAACTTATAGGCTTAGTGCTTGGTGATTAGAGCCTGGGCATGGTACACTATGGGCACAGGACGACTTCAGAAAGGACATATGAGATGACGGCAGAAGAAAGCAAGAGATTCAAGAAGGCGCAGTGGCGGTTCATCCTCTGCAGCATGATCGCGTACGCGTTCTTCTACATCACGCGCAAGAACCTGTCCATGGCGCAGCCTGAGATGTTCGCGCAGGGCGTGATCTCCAAGGAGGCGCTCGGCACGATCCTCACGGTCCATGGCGTGCTGTACGGACTGAGCCGCTTCGTGAACGGATTCTGGGCTGACAAGCTGAACGGACGCGTCTTCATGACGATCGGCCTCGCGCTCTCCGCGCTGATGAACTTCCTGTTCGGCTGCACGTCGCTCACGGTCCTCTTCGCCGCGTTCTGGATCGTCAACGGCTGGACGCAGGGCATGGGTTTCCCGCCATGCGCGAAGATGCTCACACACTGGATACATCCCAAGGAGCTGGCGACGAAGATGTCGATCTGGAACACCAGCCACTCGTTCGGCTCCGCGATGGCCCTCGGGCTCTGCTCGCTGCTCTTCGCCTTCGGCCTCGGCTGGCGGTGGTGCTTCTACGTGCCTGCGGCGCTGGCCGGCCTCGCGGCAATCTTCTGCTTCTTCTGCGTGAAGGACGGCCCGCACGAGGACGGCCTCCCCGAACTAGACCTCTCCGACGTGCGCGGAACGAAGTCCGACACGGACGAGAAGCACGTCGTCACCGACGCCGACCGGCGGCGGCTCGTCTTCCGCAACCGCGTGATCTGGCTGTGCGCGCTCGCGAACTTCTTCGTCTACGTGGTGCGCTTCGGATTCCTCGACTGGGGCCCCACCTTCCTGAAGGAGTACAAGGGGATCGACGTCTCCAAGGGCGGTCTCATGATCATCGCCTTCGAGCTGGCGGCCGTCGTAGGCACTGTCTTCGCCGGCTGGATCACGGACAAGGTGTTCAATGGGCGCGGAGTGCGCACGTGCGTGTTCTGCATGCTCTTCGCCGGACTCTGCGCGCTCGGCTTCTGGTATCTGCCGGCAGGTTCCGCGATCTGGCAGGCGACGCTCCTCCTGATGGGAACGGGCTTCTTCATCTACGGTCCGCAGGCCCTCATCGGCATAGTGGCGGCCCAGCAGGCGACGAACGACGCCGCGGCGATGGCGAACGGCTTCATGGGCATCATGGGGTACGCCGCCACGACGGTGTCCGGCCTCGGCATCGCGCTCATAAGCAAGCACTTCGGCTGGAACGCAGCGCTCCTATCCATCGGCGGCTTCGCGCTAGTCGGCATGGTGTTCTTCCTTTTCGCGTGGAACGCCAACGCCACCGGCTACAGCGCGAAGAAGGCATGATTGCCGTCACCACCTGTAGTACCGGTACGGGTCGTCCTCCGCAACGGGCACGTCCGCATAGCGGATGGCCGTCCCGCCGAAGTTGCACTCCATGTTGGAGAGGAGGCGGCAGAGCATGTACTGCGCACGCCGTTTGGTCGTGCGCAGGTAGGGCTTCTTCACCTCGTCGATCGCCCACGGCGGCACCTGCCAGAACACGACATAGCCCTTGCCATGCCGCACCACGCGGAACGCGGCGTTGCCTTCCTCCGACGGCTCCGTGAACGCGTCGAAGTCCATCGCGCCGTGCCACGACCAGTCGGCGTTTGAAAGGCCGTTCAGTTCCGGTGGCAGATTCCCGATCCGGCTCGCATAGCAGCCGTTCGTCGGCGCCATCGCGAGCGGCACGGGGCTCCACTCCGCCACCTCCTTCGCCGTCAATCCCAGGCACACCACGCGCGCACCGTTCGCGATCTTCTTCTCGAAGTCCTTCGGCTTGCGCGCGCCCGTGGTGACGACGTAGTCGCTCCACTGTCCCGACTCCGTGCCCTTGTACTCGCCAATGAAGCCCGTCCCGAGGTCGCGCGCGAGCATGTACGCCTGCATGCCGAAGGCGTAGGGCTTCTTCGGCCAGATGCGGGCGCTCGTTCCGAGACGCGACACGAGACGGTTCACGAGATCGTCCGCCACGGGGTCGTCTACAGTGCGGTCCGTCACGTCGAGCTGACAGAACGTGATGCGCCCGTCGCCGATCGTCCAGTCAAGGAGCGGCGCGTACTGGAGGTCGAACCCACCATCCACAAGCGCGCGCCAGTCGCCGACCGTCGGCTTTTCGGGGATGACGCTCGCCACGTTCCCGCGGTTGCGGCACCGCCACACGCGCGTGTTGCGGAATCCGGCCCACGTGTCCGTGTTGTAGCGCACCTCGACATCGGGGATGCCTTCGAGGTACGGCGGCAGGAGCGTCGCCTCGCCGTTCCAGTCGCGCAGCATCGCCTCGGCGAGCGGGGGCCCGAGCTCCTTGTCGCGGTAACGCGGGAACACGTTGCGCAGGCCATACGCCTGCACGCGGAAACCGACCGACTCCAGCGCCGCCTTGTCCTGCTCGAACACAAGGACGCGTCCGCCGCCCCGCGCCGTCGGCACGACGAGCCGGTCGAAGACGTCCTTCGTGAGGCAGCCCCGGCCGACCACCACAGAGGGGCGCGGCGCGCCGTTCTGCCAGAGCGACTGCACGATCTGTTCGATGTCTGCGCGCGTGTGCGCGATGCCGAGTTGGCCGAACTTCTTCTCGGTCGATCCCTTCGGGTCGTAGAGGAACAGCCCCTTCACGGCGGCGGTCTTTGCGGGCGCGTAGCTCTCGAGCGTGAAGGCGTCGCGCTGCACGTTGCCACCGGCGAACGTGAACGAGGCCGACAGCTCGAACGTGCCCGCCTTCGCGGGCAACGCGAAGGAGACGGGCACGTCGCGCCGCCCGCCCGGCGGCACCGTGACCGTGCCGGATAGCTGCGGACGCGCAGGAGCGCGTCCCTCCCGTTGCGGATTCTCCTGGGAGGGTCGCGCTCCCGCGCGACCGTCAACGAGCTCGCACGTCCACGCCACGTCCTGCGGCACGCGGCGGTCGTTGAGGATCACGAGCGTCTTCTTCACCGTCTCGCCGGGACGGAAATGGTGTCGCTTGTCGGTGAACGTGCCGTCTCCGCCGATGAACGCGCAGTCCTCGGCGTTCCAGCGCACGAGCGTGTCGCCGACCA
>CAMPAF010000294.1 GCA_946631535.1 uncultured Verrucomicrobiota bacterium | reverse complement strand
CGACGTGCCGCTCACGGTCTACCAGAGCCTGCCGGTGGACGGCGTGGTGATCGTCACCTCGCCGCAGAAGCTCGTCGAGCTGATCGTTGGCAAGTCGGTGAAGATGGCACAGATGATGGAGAAGAAGGTGCTTGGCCTCGTGGAGAACATGAGCTACTTCGCGTGCCCGGACTGCGGCAAGCGGCACGACGTCTTCGGCGAGAGCCGCGCCGACGAGATGGCAGAGCGCTTCGGCATCCCAGACGTGCTGCGCCTGCCGATCAATCCGTCGTTCGCGCAGGCGATCGACGCCGGGAAGGCGGAATCCCTGTCGCTGCCCGAGATGGACGCGTTCGTCTCGAAGATCGTCCAGGTTAAGTGATGGACCGGATGACGGTCGAGCAGCGGAGCCGGCTGATGAGCCGGATCCGCGGCAGGGACACGAAGCCCGAGGTTTACGTCCGCCAGCGCATCTTCTCGGCCGGCTGGCGCTACCGCGTGTGCGACAGGCGGTTCGTGGGACGCCCGGACATAGTGGTGTCGCGCGCGCGGACGCTTATCGACGTGCGCGGCTGCTTCTGGCACCGGCACGGATGCGCCGCCTCATCCATGCCGAAGAGCAACGTGGCGTTCTGGATGCAGAAGTGGTCGCGGAACGTGAAGCGCGACAAGCGCAACGAGTCGGAATGGCAGAAGGACGGCTGGAACCTGATCGTCGTGTGGGAATGCGCGTTAAAAGCCGAAGCCAGGGAATGGACGCTCTCGCGCATCTGCGAGTGCCTCGACGCCTGGGCCGAGGAAGTCGCCGCCGGCAAGCGCCGCCGCCGGCCGCACCGTCTCGTCCTGCCGCGCGGATAGTCCGCACTTTTCCCGTGCAATGGCAGGGGCGGTTAGGCTATAATGTGTTCCATGAAAACCACAACTGTCTACTGTCTTGCCGCTGCGGCGCTGATCGCGCCGTTGGCCTTCTCCGAAAATGTCGCCTGGAGGGAAGATCTCTACCTTGGCCGCGGCGAGTTCTGGCAGCGCCGCGTGCCGATCACGGTGACGAACCCCGCCGACGAGGCGTGCGAGGGCCAGCCCGTGGCGCTGCAGGTCGGGCGCGACCTGCCGATTGCCGGCGCACGGGTAGAGGAGCTGCGCCTAGTTGATGAGACGGGCGGCGGACTGCTCTTCAGCGTGTGGGGCGACGAGCGCATCGAGAACGGCCCCGTGCCCGAGGGCGCCGAGGTGTCCATCCCCGTCTCCCTGCCGGCGAAAGGCAGCGCCACATACTGGCTCTACTGGGACAACCCCTCCGCCTGGGGCTACGCGGACTTCTTCAGGGAACGCGCCTCTCCCGACCTCAACGGCGGCTTCGAGAAAGGCAACGCGACCGCCTTCGGCTGGAATCCCAGCGCTGCCGACGCGAGCCACCGCCTCGCCATCGACACCAACATCTTCGCGTCTGGCAAGCGTGCCCTGCGCGCCGAGACCGATCCCGACGCGGCAGCCAGCTGGTTCAGCTTCTCGCGCCACGACATCACCGTCGTGCCGGGCGCCACCGTGACCATCCGCGTCAAGGTTCGCGGCGAGAACGTCAAGGGGACGGCCGGCTGGTACGTGCACATCGGCGACAAGAAGAAGAGCGACGTCGTCAACCGCGTTGTGAAGACAGGCAGCGGCACGTTCGAGTGGAAGGAGACCGTCATCACGCTGAAGGTGCCCGAAGGCTGCACGCGCCTCGCGACAGGCAGCGTGCTGCGCGGCACCGGCAAGGCGTGGTACGACGACTTCTCCTTCGATCCCGGCATCGCGCCGCCGCCAGTATCCGCGCGCGCAGGGACGGTCGAGCGCCTGCCTGCCGCGCGCATCGGGGAAGATGCGCCGTGGGCCGACCCTGCACCCGGCGCGTGGGAGCTCCGCGCCCCCGTGCGGCTGGCTAACTTTTCCGCCGAGGCGACCGGGGCCACGCTCGTCTCGTTCAACGTCCGCGAGGCGCTCCACGCCACGCGCGACGCGGAGTTCAAGCTCATGGACGGCCCGAACGAGGTCCCGCTCTGCGTGCTGGGCGACCGCGCCCTCTTCACCTGCCCGATCCCGGCGCAGACCGTGAAGACGTACTGGCTCTACGCGCGAACCGGCAAGCCGCGTCCGCAGGAGAAGCCCGAAGAGGTACGCAGCGCGCTTGGCAGCCCCATCCCGTCCGACCAGGTGCTGGTGCGCAAGACGACGATCTCAGACGAGTCCGCCTACGCGAAGCTGCTGGCGAGCGACGCCAACCTGCTCAAGAACTCCTGCTTCGACGACGGCATGGCGGGATGGACGCACTCCTCCGAGCGCAAGAACTCGCGCATCACGTACGGGACATCCGCGACCGGCGGCAAGTTCGGCGCAGGGTTCGGGAAGATGACGGTCCCCGCCGACGAGAGAGGAACCTGGCGTGGCATCTACCAGAAGGTGGCGATCAAGCCGGAACGCCGCTACTTCTACGGCGGGTTCCTCTCGACGGACAACGTCGACTCGCCCACGTCCATCCACCTGCACAAGCACGACCGCAAGGGCAAGAACACGCTGATGACTTCTACGTCCGGCTCCGTGTCCGGCACCACGCCGTGGTCGCCGACCTTCGGCACCTTCGCCTCATATCAGGACGACGCAACCGTCACCATCCACCTGACGACGCAGGGCCACGGCACGTTCGCATACGACGGCCTGATCATAGCGGAATACGCGCACGCGCTGGTGGGAACGCCGCAGATGCGCCCGGGGGACGCCGCCGCGTCCGCCTCTCTGGCCGTGCAGTCCATCGACCCCGTCATCAAGGTGTTCCGCGAGACGCCGGTGAAGGACGCCCGCTCATTCGAGGTGAGCCTCGCGCAGAACGAGACCGAGCCGCTGCAGCTGGCCGTGCGCTCGCCCAAGGCGATCGGCCGCCTCGAGGTCGAGGTGGTCCCGCCCCGCAAGGCAGACGGCACGGGCGGCATCTCTGTCGAGACCGGTTGGGTGGAGTACGTGCCCGTCGACTACCCCACGTCATACTACAGCAGCAAGAAGCCGGAATGGACGCTCAAATACCCCACCACTGGTGCGGGCTCAGACGGCTGGAGCGGCTGGTGGCCCGACCCGATCGCGCCAGTGAACGCCGGTCCCGTCGCCGCCAACACCACGCAGCCGGTCTGGATCAACGTCAAGACAGCCGCCGACACGAAGCCCGGCACATACCAGGGACGCATCATCTGGAAGGCGGACGGGCAAGTCGTCCGCGAAGACGCATACGCCGTACGCGTGTGGAACTTCGCCCTTCCCGCCATCGCCGAGACGCCCGCCATCTACGACCTGCGCCTCCACTCGAAGTGGTGGAAGAGCGACTTCGAGGGCCTGGACGCCGACGCGCGGCGGCGCCTGCTCTGGAAGTTCAACTCCGAGAAGCGCATCTGCCCCGACTCGCTGGGCGCAGTGCCGAAGTTCACGCGCGGCAAGGACGGCAAGGTGACGGCGGACTTCACCGAGTACGACCGCATCGCGACGGAATACTTCGAGGAATTCCACTTCCCCGTATCCTACACGCCAGGCATGTTCTACTGCTTCGGCTGGGCAATGCCGCCGAAGAAGTTCCTCGGCGAGGATCCGTATCCGGGCGAGTGGCCGTACGAGGGCGCCGACCGCATGAAGCTGCGCCCCGAATACAAGAAGGTCTACCAGGAGGCCCTGCGCCTCTACTGGGACCACGTGAAGGCGAAGGGCTGGGCCGACAGGCTGGTGCTCTACATCTCGGACGAACCGCACTTCTCGCGCCCCGAGATCAAGACGCAGATGATCGCGTGCTGCAAGATGATCCACGAGGTCGATCCCTCGATCCGCATCTACTCCAGCACGTGGCGCCACTGCCCCGAGTGGAACGACTCGATCGACGTGTGGGGCGTCGGGCACTACGGCAACTTCCCCGTGGCGGAGATGGAGGCGCGCGCGGCGGCAGGCAAGCACATCTGGTTCACGACCGACGGCCAGATGTGCCTCGACACTCCGTACTGCGCCGTCGAGCGCATGCTGCCGCACTACTGCGCCGCCTACCATGCCGAGGCATACGAGTTCTGGGGTTCCACCTGGCTCACGTACGACCCGTGGAAGTTCGGCTGGCATTCCTACATCCCGCAGTCCGACACGCCCGGCAAGCACTA
>CAMPAF010000293.1 GCA_946631535.1 uncultured Verrucomicrobiota bacterium | reverse complement strand
CGTTGAGGCGGTCGAGCTCCGCGAACAGAAGCTCGTTCAGCCTGCCGAGGTCGTTCGGTTTGTCTGCCATATCGTCTCCTTCCGTTGCCCGGCGCGCGCGGCCGCGCTGGACACGCTTCTCGCGCGCGCGTATTTCTTTCCTTTTTTCTCTGCGACTTCTTCAATTACCGAAGAAATGTTCAGCGTGTCCAACGTGTCCAACGTGTCCACAGGGCATCTACCTGCGCAAATGCCTTGTTTTGGGTGGACACGCTGGACACGCAGAAACATGCGAAAACCTTCAATCTCTACTTCAACTTGAACCTTCTGCCACGCTTTCCGATGGTTCTGTCCTGCGTCGAAACCACCTCCAGCGTGTCCAGCGTGTCCAGAATCTTCTTGGTGAAGACGGCCTGCGAGTTGCCGAACTTCTCCCCCGCGCTGTCACACCAGCGGGCGAAATCGCGGTAGGCATCGTCCGTCCACCTGCCCGCGAGGTCGGTGTCCACCACCATCTCCTCGTACAGCCAGCGGCGCACGACGTCGTTCTCCGTTCGGATGTTCTCGACCTCCTCCGCCATGTCTGGGATGATCGTGAAGGCGCCGCGGTTGATGAGCTGCGGCAGCTCCATGAGCCCGAGCAGGGCGAGGCGCTGCAGGTTGGCGGGCTGCGACATCCTCTCCGCCATGCGCGGGTCGTATCCGTCCTCGCCGGGCGAGAACCGCCTGCGGAACGGGATGAACGCAAGGCGTCTGAACACGCCGTCGGTGGTGTCGGCGAGCCTCGGCATGGCGTTTATGGAGAACACCAGCGTGGCGCTCGGGCGGAAGTCGAAGCCCGAGCCGTTCTTCACGTCCGTGTAGATGGTCTCGCCCGTTACCAGCTTCTTGAATATGGCCAGCTCGGAGTTCTGCAGGAAGCCGTCGGGAATGTCGTCGCCCAGGTTGGCTATCTTACCCACGATCGCGGCCGCTTGGAAACGCTGGCCCAGCGTGGCGATGTCGAGCGAGGACACGTTGTCCACGCCCAGCAGCGAGCGCATGACGTTGATGAAGGTCGACTTGCCGTTCGATGCCGAGCCGTGCGCGCCGCCTCCCGCCTTGCCGATTAGGAAGAGCGACTGCTGGACGGCGCGCCGCGAGCACATGCAGGCGCCCACCGCCTCCCGCATCGCCTTGGCGGTCAGCCCGTCGCCGCCCGCGAGGTTGTCGATGAATCGGTCGGCATCGCCGTACGGGGCGTCCATGTCGAGGTCGATTGGCAGGGTGCCGATGATGAACATGGACGGCTGAGGCTCCACGACCTCCTCCGCCATGACGTCCCACGTGCAGTTGGCGAACTGGATGTAGTAGCCGCCGTCGAAGCCGTTGTCGCTCGACACGCTCGGCTCCTTCGACTGGATGTACGCGAACACCTCGTTGCGTTGGTCGCGGGTGATGTCGTCGGCGTAGTCGATGGAAAGCCGCTCGAACGCTGCCTTGCCGAACTCCCACCGCCGCCCCGTCCAGCACGCGGGCGCGCCGTCTATCGATCGCGCCATGTTGCGGTCGATGATGATGCGCGCCAGCTTGTTGGGCATTATCCTGCCGCGGTCGGTGCGGAACGGCGGGACGTCCGCCGTGGTCGCGGATGCGCCGAAAGCGCCCACGCCCGCCGACTCGCCCTTCATGGTGCCCATGCCGTCGTGGCCCGCGCCGTGCCTGCACGCCGAGCGCACGATGCGGTCGATGTCGGATTGCGGCAGCGCCTTCTCGCAGTTGTCGCGGTTGGCCTTCTCGACCATCGCCTGTATCACGTCGTCGCGCTCCCCGCGGTGCCGCAGCGAGCATGCGTACTTGTAGAGCGTGTCGTCGCGCTCGCCCTGCTTGATCGTGGCGGGCAGGTCGAACGATGCGGCGGGCCTCGCGCCGTCCGTGGCGCCGCCGTTGCGCTGCACGTGGTCGAGGAGGTCGTACACGTTGCCGTTCGCGGTCGCTATCGGGCGCTCCCACGGGGCGCAGCCGTCCTGCCAGCGGTACGGGATGCCGTTGGGATGGATGGACGGCGGGGCAACTATGTAGCCGCCGTCCGCGCGCACGTCCACGGCCAGCTCGGCGTTGGTGGACGGGCGGATGTTCGTGCGGTCTGTGCGGTAGAGGTAGTGCAGCCCGCCGCGTCCGGTCACCGCCACGGCGGTGGACGGCAGGTCGCCGTGCACGTCCTCCCAGTCGTTCAGCGTGTCGAGGCCGTGCTTGCCGTTCTCGTCGTCCTCGTCCACGTCCAGCACCACGAGCCCGTGGGACGGCGAGCCGCATGCGATGCCGATGTTCCAGTCGGGATGCCGCCGCCACAGCTCGCGCACGTCCTCGGGGTCGTCGGTCCAGTCGTTGAGGCCGTGCCGCGTCGCGGGCTTCTTGCCGCGCGCCTCGATCGGGATGACGCCGAAGCCGTGCTCGCAGTACCACAGCGCGGCCTCGGCGAGGGTGGACGGCGCGTCACTCATGGCCCACCCCCAGGATGTCGCAGATGCGCTCGGCGCTCCTGCCCGGTGCGCACAGCTCGAATATGACGCCGTGCTCGCGCTCCAAGGTGCGCAGCATCTTGTAGAGCGTCGGCCCCTGCATGGGCTTGGTGCGGTAGGCGCGGCACCGTTCGGGCGAGTGCGGGCGGCACGTGCGGTCGCGGTAGTGCCTGCACCGCTTGCAGACGAACGGCGACCAGCGGTTCACGTCCTCGAGCTCGCGGTACGGGTACCCCACCTCGACCAGCACGACCAGCCGCCAGCCCGCCTCGCGCGCCCTGTCGAGCTCGCGCACGAACCGCGCATGCTCGCGCCCCACGTTGCCCGCCAGCTCGTCCAGCGACCTCTTGGTGTCGATGGAGATGTTTGACGCGCCGTCCGCGCGGATGTAGTCCCCGAACTCGACCTTGCGGCGCTCCACGTCCACGCCGTGCGCCTCCCACCATGCGTGCTTGTTCGCGTGCTTGTCGCCGTGGCGCTGCTGCTGCCTCGTGTCTTCGATGATCGTTGCCATATATCAGCTCCATGACGAGGCGGCGCAGCCCGTGAGAGCCGCGCCGCCGTGGTTGCTAGTCGAACGGGATCTCGCCCGCGTAGACGTCGGCCTTCTTGATCGGGGCGGGCTTGGACGCCCCGCCGCCGTTGAGGGTCTTCTTGGGGCGCGCCTTGACCTTGCCGTCGCGCACGTCCTGCGCGGCCATGACGGCGCAGGCGTTGAGGCGCGTCGCCACCTCGCCGTCGTTGCGCTCGTACTCCTCCTCCTGCAGGTTGATGCCGACCAGCTTGCCCTCGAACATATCGGCGCGGCCAGCGTCCCATGCGGCGAACGGGTCGAAGCCGGGGTTGCTCGCCGCGATGGCCTCCAGCCTGCCCTTGAGCATGCCCAGCGCCGTCTCCTTGTAGCTCATGAAGAAGTGATGGGCGTACGGGTGGTTCTTTCCCCAGTCGTCGGAGTAGAAGCCCGCGCGCGGGCCCTCCGCGATGTCGTAGACGATCTCGACGTACTCGCGCTGCGGGTAGTCGTCGGCGCGGACGATGCGGGCCACGTAGGGGCCAGCCTCCAGCCGCTCGAAGCTGCCCCCGTCCGTGGAGGCGGTGATGGACGACCAGTTGAAGCTCTTCATTTACTTGCCTTTCTCGATGATGGTTGCCAGCTCGTTGTAGAACATGCGGTCGTTGGGTGCGATGGCCTTGCGGTTCCCGCCGAATGCGCGCTCGTAGGCGTCCCAGGTACGCTGCAGCGCGGCGTCCTCGTCCACCCCTCGGTCGAGCAGGTAGGCGTAGCGGCGCTCCGCGGCGTCCAGCAGCGCGGCCTCGGTGGCGGGCGTCACTCGCCCCACCCCATGAACTCGCGCAGCTTCGCGTCGATGGCCGCGAGGTCGTTGGGCTGCTCGCCCTCGGCGAAGATGCCGCACGACTTCGCGGGCGGCTTGCCGTCCACGATGAAGCGGTACTCGCCGCCGCTGCACTCGGCCAAAATGCAGACGTTCACCATGCCGACCAGGTTGACCTTCTCGTTGAGCAGCTTGCCCACGGTCGCGGGCACGATGTTGCCCTGCGCGTCGGTGTCGGTGTGCATGACGAGGTACACGATCGTCTCGTCCGGCAGGTCGTTGCAGAACTCGATGAAGCGGTAGACGCGCCCCGCTATCTCCTTGTA
>CAMPAF010000292.1 GCA_946631535.1 uncultured Verrucomicrobiota bacterium | reverse complement strand
ACCATTATGTTGGCCAACAAGTCATCATTGACACAAGAAGCCATCTCGTGCTATACTGCTGTCGTTTCCACGGAGGATATCGCAATGCCTGCAGTAATGAACGTCAACGAAGCAAAAGCCAACTTTTCCGGGATGCTCTCCGAGGTGGAGTCAGGCCAGGTCTCATTCACGATCATGCGATACGGGCGGCCCATCGCGCGGGTTGTCCCAGTCGAGCGGTCGCGCAAGATCCGACCCCTCCCCGGATACGGAACGAAGATCGCGGTCAAAGGTGACCTCTTCGCGGACGATTCCGCCCTGTGGGAGAACGCCTGATGAGGTATCTGCTGGACACGTGCGCCCTCATTTGGCTGGGCATGGGCGGGGGCGATCTGAGCAAGGATGCCAGGCGGCGCATCGCTGTGGCGTCCGCGCTCCACTATTCATCCATTTCTGCATGGGAAATCGCCCGGCTTCAGAAAGAGGGCAAGGTCGTGATCCCAAACGATCCGGCCGGGTTCATGGCCGACCTGACGGAACTGTACGGCCTTGCCGCCCTCCCTCCCGTAGACGACATCATGCTCCGCGCCGCCCAGCTGCCGGACTTCCACAAGGATCCCGCAGACAGGATCATCATTGCGACCGCGCTCATCCACGACCTGCCAATCGTGACAGGCGACGGGAAGTTCCCGCAATACGGCGTCAAGACCATCTGCTGAGCTTGGAGGATTTTTTATAATCTCCTCCGAGACTCCTAGTCTCTTAATCTCCCAGCAGCGAAAGCAATAAAAGTTATCCTTATGTTCATTCCCGTGCGTAGCGTGGGCGGCGGGCTACACGGCCATCAAGAAAGGCTTTGCAACTGCCTCCATCGAACACCTCGATCTTTCATTTTCTAATAATCATGTCATTTTAGAACATTGAGTTTCTAAAAACGGCACAGATTTAGAAAGTCAACATTCTGGCAAGAGCATATCACGCCCCCTGTCCGTCGTCAATGCGCCTCGACTTGTAATTCACCTAATTCCCGCTGTTGTCACGCTCTCGCCAAAATTAATGTGCCAGATTTGTCACCGTATCGCCAAAGTTTAAGACGCCATTTGTCACCGTATCGCCAAAGTTTTACCTTTTCGCCTCAAACTCCCAAACGGGGCAGATCGTCATCCGCGCCAATGCCCATACCGACTGCAAACGCCACGCAAAACAAAAGCATTGTTTTCATAGAAATTCTCCTTCGGCCTAACAGCACCGAAAGAATAAGCGGCACTCTCTGAGGGTATTCCCCTTATCGACAGAGATACACCTCCGTGCGCCAAGGCTCGACGCGTACGGCGAAGACGCCGTCTCGGCCGGACATCTCCGCACCGCCGTGCCAGAGCGGAACGAGAGTCTTGACCTTGCCCGTCCATTCCGGATCAAGCGCGAGCGTGGTCTCGATCGGCTGTTCCGTGGCGTTTCGCACGGTGAAGAGGCATTCCGCGCCGTTGTCTGTACCACCGTAGCGCTCCACGAACAGCTTGGGGTTGGCCGACCGGAGAAGCGTCTCGGGCTGCCAGCCCGCCGCGTTGAGCCGACGGATGAGCGGAACGGCCCGCTTGAACAGCGCACGGTCGCGCTCGCATTGCCGCGCCTTGCCGAAGTAGCGCTTCCACCCGCGGTATCCCGGGACGTCCTCGCCGCCGATCGTCACGACGCCGGGATAGAATCCGTAGAACAGGTGGTGCTCCACGTAGCCGGCGATTCCCTCGGCGGTGATGGCCGGCGTGGGCGTGGTCCAGTTGCCGTCCTGCAGCATGTCCGACACCGGCCGGCGGTAGGCGAAGAAGCGCTCCTCGCTCGCGGCCGCGTCGCGGTTGAACTTCCGCAGCTTCTCGCTTCGGCCGTCGCCGTGTCCCCAGAACCCCGTCTCGGAGCCGAACACGTCGATGAGCGTGGCGTTGAACCGGTACGCGCCGCCGGGGAACACGTTGCCCGTCACCCGCTTGCCGAGCGGGTGCAGCCAGTCGCCAAGCGCCTTGACGAATGCCACCTGGTGCTGCATCGCGTGGGCGCAGGGCTGCGCCGTGTCGGCGTCGTAGACGAGCGGCTCGGTCATCACGGCGAGGTGGTCGGGGCGGACGTTGTTGAAGTTCTGGATGTACACGTTGTCGAGATAGACGCCGTCGATCGTGTCCATGCCCCAGCCCGCGACGACGTCGAAGAAATGCGAGGCGGCGCAGGGCTTGGGGAGGCGCGGATCGACGTTGAGCCGCCAGTAGTGCACCACGCCGTCGTACCACTCCAGCGAGAGCGGATGGGTGCCGTCGGCCTGCGTGGGCATCGATCCCAGGACCAGCTTCGCGAGATCGCTCTTCGAGCTGAAGTTGCGGTGCCCCCTCTCGTTCGTGATCGGAAGCCAGCTCTTCAGCTCGGCGATGCGGTCCGCCATCGGGGGCATGTCGCCGTAGTCCTTGAAATGGTGCGTGGGCATCTGCCACGCAAGGATGTACGGATGCACGCACATGCCCTTTTTCCTCGCAAGCAGCCGCTCGTTCTTCCCGCCGTTGGGGATGTAGAACGCGAGGCCGAAGTCCTCCGTGTTTTCGGGGAGCTGGGACGCCGGCACGCCGAGATAGCTCCGTGTGCCCTCCCTGGTCCCAGGCGGGACGACCGACGGGATCTTCCGCGCCTGCGACGCGTAGTATTTCTTCGCCGCCGACCGGAATCCCCACTTCCCCTCAAAAGAGTAGACGAGCCAAGTCAGTTCCGCAGACGCGCCCACCTTCCCGCACTTCAGCAGGCCGACCGCGCGCCGGCTGCTCACGCCTCCCCGCGTCACCGTGCCGTATTCAAAAGCCGGATCGTCCAGGCACGTGCCGATCGCCACGCCCGTGCCGTCCTTCGACACGGCCGTGAACGGATAGATGCCGACTGTCAGTCCGGTCACGTTCCGGCAGTTGTTCAAGGCGGAATTCTCCTCTACTGGCACGTCCGTCCGCCAATCCTTGTGCCACGTCCAGCCGGAAACATCCTGCTCCCATTCCAAGACGACGTCGAGGGCGCGCGGCTTCGGCGACGCGGACGTGTCCGCCACGTCCACTTCGATCCGTGCAACGCCGGCGTCGTCCGCCGACGCCGTCGCCCGCACGCGCAGCGACGCGGCGTCGCTCGTCAGGACCAGCGCGCCGTCGCCGCCCGTCTCCCGCCGGTTGAACGCGATCTTCTCGCGGACCGTCTGCCGGGGCATTTCCTCGAACGTCAGTTCGCGGCAATCGTACCAGTCGGCTTTTCCGTCTATCCACGTTGCCACGACCGGCAGAATCTGGTGCACGCCCTTTGGGACATCCACGAACATCTCCTCCTCGTGCCATTTCGGGGAGAAGTTCGGACATTTCCGGTACAAGGCGATGTTGTACTTGGTGTAGGCCCAGTCCTTCGGGCTCACGACCGTGTCGGACACGTTCTTCCCTTTCTCGTCAAGCAGCCGCAGATACACCATGCCGCCGCCTTTCGGACTGCGCCCCCAGAATTTCAACCTGTACCGTTTCTGCGGCGTGACGGCAAAGGGCGCCACCGGGCGTATGCCGCCGTGGAACGCCGTCTTCCCGTTCAGGCCCATGCGCACGAAGGTTTTGCCGTCTTCGACCTTTTTCTCAAAACACTTCTGCGCGCCGGCTGCGCGGTACTGCGCGTCATTCGCGAAATCGACCGAATAGGATCGGGGCGCGGCGTTGGTGACGGATTTCACCTCTTCGACGGCAATGGACACGCTTCGGACAAGCGGATCGGGTACGGCAAGCGAACTGTCGACGGGGTGCGCCGCGCCAAGCGCGTCGCAGATGCCCGGCGCGTAGTTGCGGTAGTCGACGCATTCGAGGTACGCGCCCGCGCAGCCCGTGTCCTTCGCGATCCGCAGGAGCTCGCGCGCCACGTCGGGGGCCTTCAGCCCCGTCGCCTTCACGTAGCCGGGGATGCCGTAGGGCATCGCGTACGTGCTGCAGTGGAAGTAGAGGCGCGCCTTGCCGCACTTCGCCTTCGCGTAGGAGAGGATCTCGCGCGTCACGTCGAACGGACGCTTTGCGCCGGCGTCGACGTCCATCACCACCACGGCGTCCAGCGTGCCGTCCGCCGCAAGCGCCTTCCAGTCGATCGCGTACGCGTTCCAGAGGTAGTCGTCCTTCACGGTGAGGTGCTTGAAGCCGAG
>CAMPAF010000291.1 GCA_946631535.1 uncultured Verrucomicrobiota bacterium | reverse complement strand
ATACACAATCATACGCATTTAGTAGCAATCAAAGAAAGGAACGAATCCATGACAACTGGTAAAGTGTTCTACAGAAAGCAGTTGGCGGTGGCATTGGCGCTGGCGATGGGTCTTTGCGGACTTGCGTCGTCTGCCGTCGCCGAAGACGTGGCGCGGGCGCTGGTGACGCACGGCAATGCCCATGTCAAGCTATGCACAATCGACGAAACAGGGGCTTGGACGCTTGGGAGCGACATCATCGCGTCAGGAGACGGGCATACGTCGTTGCCTTTCCGGACAATTTACCGCGAGGGGAGCCTGTACGTCCTGGATATGATTTCGGCCAATAAAAATGTCGCTACTTACGGGCGTCTGAATCGTTATAGCATTTCAGGCGAGTTTCTGGAGACTGTCGTTACCATCCATGGCGCGATGCTCGACGATTTCTTGTTCTCCAAAGATGGAAAGCACATCTACTTTTCCGACTTTGATGGACTCAATAAAGGCAATATCTGGCACTACGACGTCGAAACGGGATCGACAAACATCGTCGTGAACACAACAGGAGCTCCACGCCAGCTGAGCTGGGGCCCTGATGATGGCTATCTGTACGTTGCCGACCGAGGGAAAAGCGTCATCAAAAAGATCAATTTGTCGACGGGTGAAATGACGACATTTGCCTCTGGAATGGGCATGGTGAGCGGGCTGTATTACGATGAAGGAGAGAGTGTTTTCTATGCATCGAATACCGGCGGAACAATGTATCGCGTCCAGTCAGACGGCACTGTTACGTCCCTCGGCACGGCAGCATCGGGTTCGCGCCAAGTGGTTTATGTCAGCAAAGTGAACGGACTGGTCACCGGAGGGTCGTTGAGCAACGGCAATACTGGTACGAACCCAATCGTCATGCAGCTTCATGAGGAGAATGGAACCGCTTCGTTCCAGCAGGTCCTTGAAGTGTCAGGGAACATTAGCTCTGTGTGCGAATTGCCGCTTGTCCTTCCTGTCGCCGAATGGAAGCTTGACGACGAGGTGAATGCCATGTCGTTTGCCAGCGTTGGCACAGGCGTGACTGTCACACCGTCGCGTATGCTGCAGAGCGGCGTTGCCGGCGTTCAGGACGGTGCTGTCTGGTTCAACGAGGCGTCTTACGGTGTATTTGATGGGTCTGTGAGTATGATCCCGGCGACGGACAATTTCACAGTGTCGTTCTGGGCTGGAATGCCGGCAAAGGCAACGTTCGCGAATGGCCGGACGCTGTTCTCGAATGCCGTTGGCGCGTCCGGAGACCTGTCGGTGGCGGTTGGCGTCGAGGGAGCGCCCAATGTGCTCGATATCTCGTATGTCACGTCCGGCGGAACGCGACTTTCTGATGTCTCTGCGCAGGATTTTGCCGATGGCAACTGGCATCATGTGGCCCTCAACCGTCAGGGGGCGAGTCTGAAGGCGTATGTTGATGGAACGCTGGCGGCGACGCTGACGCTCCCAGACGGCGCTGAAATCGCGCAGAATGGAAACTGGCATCTCGGCGCGACGGCGCTCGGGGCGAACCCCGCCGGGAGCGGAGCGTGCATGGACGACGTGCGCCTTTATGGACAGGCTCTGCCGGCAAATGCGATTGCCAACCTTGCCGGAGAGTTCGGCGGCGGTGCATTGCCTTCCGCCGCGCCGACGCTGCCGACCGCTTCCGCGCTTTCGTCCAGTCTGGGAAGCGAGGTCTTCCACCGTTATGCGATTGACGCGGCGATTTCCGATTCGATGCTCTTCAGGGCCGGCGACGGTTCGCTTTGGCTTTCGTCGGGACGCGGCGACGGCTTCCGAGACGCCGACCGCGAGACGGAGTTCCGCCGTTCGACGGACGGAGGCGCGACATGGGCCGCGAATGCCGCGCCGACGCTCTCCGCAGGATCCGTGTCGCTTTTCGAGCGTGACGGCAGGCTGTTTGCAATTGGCATCAAAAACGTTGTGGGCGCGGCGTCGAGGCGGACGTTTGCAGTATGGCAGCTTGACAACGGGGTTTGGGTCGAGAAGTCGTCGTTCGAGGGCGCGGCTGACAACGAGTACGCCCTCGGCACGGGGACTGTTGTGTTCAACGGTTCCGACAAGAGATTCTACAAGTCGGCCGTCTGCTATTACGGCGGAACGAACGCTTATCCTGCGTATATCTCGTTCAAGTACGAGAACGACGCATTCTCCGGCGGGACGGCGACGGTTATCGGCACTAATGGCTCTTCCATCTTTGGCGGTGCATGCACGGTTGCAGATGTCAATCCCGGCGATGCGCTCATCATGGCGTCTGACAACAACGCCTGCTGGGCGTTCTATTCGTTCGTCGACAGACCGATTGGCTCGAAGTTCCGTGTAGGCCCCGAACGTACGCGCATCTACAAGTACAATTCCACGTCTGTAAACACGGCTCTTGCGGCATGGTCGCTCCCAGGTGCGTCGAAGCCGTATTCCATCAAGTACGATTCAACAAGCAAGCTGTACTTGGCCGTTACCATTCCGGTCACCAACAGGCAGGAGACCGCAGGCGGGATTCATGCCGACACAGTCGCGAAGCGCATTGGCGTCTATGCGTCGCCGGACCTGACCGAATGGTGGCCGTGCGGCATCTTGATAGATTCCGACGCAGCGACGTTCCGTGCGCCGTCCATGGAGTTCTGCGGCGACGACATGGTGATTGCGTACGGTGTTGCGGCGGACGATGGCGTTGGCGGTGCGCGTGGCTTCGACCAGCCAAACTACCTTGCCGTCCGTCGAGTTGCAAACTTCAGGACGGCCCTCGTTCCCGAAAAACCGGACGGCCGCTACCTCCTTGCGGCGAACGGCGGCAGCGTGAAGCGCTATTGGAAGACGTCCGGAGGGATGTGGCTTCCTGGCAAGACGTTCGCCTCCGGATCGTATGGCGGCGTCGACTTGAGCCTGGAGACCGGCATTGCGGTAGGCGACAACGTCGTCTATGTCGGTGGTGAAAATACAAGAGGCAGGATATTCGTTTTCAACAGAAAGGGGAAATACATCAAGACGCTTGTCGGAATGCCGAATTATACAACTGGAAAGGTCGATTCCATCAGACTTGCGGCGAACGGCAAGGATCTTATCGTGACCGATGCCTACCAGAACATGGCCGTATACAAGGTCGACCCAAAGACAGACACTTGGACGACGCTGGTGTCCGTTGCGTCGCCAGCCGGATCGTCCATGACTGGGCGCGTTCGCGATGCGCTGGAAGCTCCGGACGGCACACTTTACGTCGCGTCTCAGGGTGGTGCAGTGAGCATGTTCGACGCCGAGCGGCAATTCGTCAAGAAGATCGACAATGCCACGTGCACCGGTCTTGCGCTGGATGTCGCTGGCAACCGGCTTTTCTATTCCACGATGGGAGGCCTCGTCAAGAGATACGACATCTCCACGGGTGCAACCACGACAATTCAGGATCGTTCTGCCATGGGCAACAACAGCGCCTTGCAGCTCGTGTGGCATGACGGTCGTCTGCTGGCGGCAGATGCGGCGAACTTCCTTGCCTATGAGTTGAATCCTGATGCGCTCAACGAAGAAGACGTGTTCCTTGCCGGCGCGTTTCAGTTTGCGCGCTATGCGTTTATAGACGAGAACGCCAATCCCGGATTCGTACTCTGGGTCGAATAGGGAGAAAGAAAAAATGCGTACACTTCCTGCAAGGATGGCTGTCGCTGCTGCGGCGGCCATGGCGTGTTTGGTGTCGTCGGCATCGGATTGCCGGAAGTCGGATTCCGATGACCTTGAGCGGATGTCGTACAACAACCCGTCCGCGATAGTCGATCTCGAGAACGGCATCTGGACGTTCCCGTACGTCTTCGACTGGGACGGCGACGGCTCTGACGACATACTGCTCGCGACCGGCTCCAAGCCCTACAGGGAGTCGCTTCTCTATTGTCGCGACGTCGCCAGAGGCGGCAAGCGAGGGCTTCTGATGGATGGCGGCACACTGGTCGACCACGTGTTCCACGCGAACGGCACTCAAGCGGAATACGCAGGCAGGACCGTGCTGATGAAGCCTGGCTACATCGACTGGAATCCACAGCGGCAGACGCCGTTCGAGTTTACGAAGCTCCTGCCGCCGGGCGGACGGTTCATTCCGCATTTCCGCAGGTTGATAGACGGCGCATGGTGCTTTGCGGACCTAGACGGCGACGGGCGCGAGGACATCGTAGCCGCCTGCGGCGACTGGTCCGACTACG
>CAMPAF010000290.1 GCA_946631535.1 uncultured Verrucomicrobiota bacterium | reverse complement strand
CGGTCAAGTGCCAGGCGATGTACGACGGCGGCTACTGGAACTCCACGGGCATCGCCCGCGCGGTGACGGTGAAGGCGCTCCTGCCCGCGATGAAGAAGGCTGGATGCGTGGCCCTCGTGCACGGCGCGACCGGCCGCGGCAACGACCAGATGCGCTTCGAGCGCTATGTGAACGTGATGGATCCGAAGTTCGGCGTGTACGCCCCTTGGCGCGACGCCGACCTACTGAAGCTCTTCCCGGGCCGCACGCAGATGGTGGAGTTCCTCGCCAAGCGCGGCATCGTCGCCTTCGTCGGCACGAAGAAGAAATACTCCACGGACGCGAACCTCGCCGGGCTCTCGCACGAGGCGGAGGACCTGGAGAGCATGGAGACCTCGATGCGCATCGTGAAGCCCACGATGGGCGTGTGGCCGGAGAAGGCCCCGAACAAGGTGGAGAAGGTGACGCTCTCGTTCGTGAAGGGGCGCTGCGTGGCGGTGAACGGCAAGAAGCTCTCGCCGCTCGAGGTGATGAAGCTCGCCAACACCATCGGCGGACGCAACGGCATCGGCATGAAGCACGCGCTCGAGAACCGCATCATCGGCACCAAGAGCCGCGGCGTGTACGAGGCACCCGGCATGGAGGTGCTCTCCTGGGGCCTCAAGTATATCTACGAGGGAGTGATGGACCGTAGGTCGACCGACCTCTTCCAGAAGCTCTCGAAGTTCGTTGCCGACCAGATCTACGACGGCCGCTGGTACGATCCCGCCACGCGCGCGGCGCGCGCCGCGATCCAGGTGTGGGCGGACAAGGCTACGGCGGACGTCACGCTCGGCCTCTACAAGGGCAACATCTTCTTCGAGTCGCTCACTGGCCTGAAGGGGACAATCTACAACGAGGCCGACAGCTCGATGGAGGCGTCGAACGGCCTGAACCCGCACAGCTCGCAGGGCTTTGCGGAGATACAGTCCGTCGAGGCCAAGATGCTCGCCAAGGCGGGCCAGATCGTGGTCAAGTGATCGGGCGCCTCCAGCAGCGGAAGCGGTTTTCCGGCCGTTTCTTGCGGGGGCTGCTGATGGCGCTCCTGCCGGTGGCCGCGCCTCAGTGCGCGGTCGCCGACTGGCAGGCCGCCAGCGAGGCGCTCGGGCGGCGCATGGGGCAGTTCAGCGCGTACCTGGACAAGGCGTTCCGCAAGCGGGATGGCGGTTTCGCGGGCGCGAAGGACAAGCTTGCCGTGATTGTGGCCGGGAAGAGCGCCGGCACAGGCTTCATCATGCGCGTGGGCGACAGTTGCTGGCTGTACACGAACGCTCACGTGGTCAAGGAGGTGCCCGCCACGGCCGTGCGCGCGACGTTGCTGAACAACACGGTCCTGCAGCTCGGCGCGTGCCAGCGGGCGCAGGGACTGGACCTGGTGCGCTTCGCGCTCGCAGGCCCGTTGCCGGCTTTCGCGCTGGAGCGGAACGTGCCGGACATCGGCGAGGCTGTGACGGTCCTCGGCAACAGCGACGGACGAGGGGTCGTCACCGAGATACGTGGGCACATAATCGGCGTCGGTCCGCAGCAGATCGAGGTGGATGCGCCGTTCGTGGCCGGCAACAGCGGGAGTCCGGTGCTGAATCGCGCTGGGCGAGTGGTCGGGGTGGCCAGCTATCTGCGCAACTGCCGCGACAATGCAGACTGGTCTAAGACGAAGACGCGCTACAACGGCATCCGCCGCTTTGCCCTAAGGCTGTCGTCCGTCCGCTGGATGGCTATGCCTTGACGAGCTTGCGGAAGGCGGCGAGCTGGGACGGGGCGCCAATCACTGAGGCAATGTCGCCAGGCTCGAACTGCCAGGTGGGACCGGGGTTGCCGAACTTCTCTTCGCCGCGTGTCACGCTCACGATGCTTGCGCCTGTCTTTGCGCGGATGTCAAGCGAGCGGATCGTCTCGCCGATGGCGGGGGAGCCTGCTGGTATGGCGATGTGGGTGTAGAAGTCGCCGGGGACGGTCAGCGTGGTTGAGGCTGGGGTCTTGCGGGCGCGCTTTTCGGCCTGCAAGGCCTCGTTGAACCTGTAGCCTGCCGCGCGGCCGAGGCGCTGGAAGCGTTTCCAGCCGATGATCGCGACGGTTGCCAGGACGACGAGGATGGCGATCCGCATGGGAGTCTCGTCGGGGAGCAGGTTCACGGTCAGCAGCACGATCTCGGCGAAGGCGAGGGCGAGGACGGCCATCAGGACGAACCACGTGACGAGCTGGTGGGCTGCGGACTTCCAGCGCTTCGGCTGGCGCGTGCCTGTGAGGACTGCGGCGACGTCGCGCCCGAGCGAGCGGGCGAGGCTCGCCATCGGAGCGAGCATGGAGATGCAGAAGAGGTTGGCTGCCAGGCAGAAAAAGGCTCGCTTGTGGGCCTCGAAGAAGCGCGAGAACGTCGAGTAGTTCAGGTCGTTCAGCACGTCCGCCACTACGTATGCGCAGAGGTTGAGCGCGGCGAGGACGGCGATCCAGAGGACGCGGCTGCGCAGGTGCTGCTGGAGTTGCGAGGGGACGCGCGCGGTGCGGAAGCGGGTTAGCCAGTCGTGGTAGGCGGCGATCCAGCCGCGCACGCGCGCGGGGAGGTGGATCTCGAGCCAGTCGCCCACCGGATCGGAGAGGCGCAGCATGGTGGGATTCAGGCAGGTGGTGATGAGGGACACGCCGACTACGATCTGGTACATGGGGCTTGCGGCGTCGCCGGTCTGGGCGATATACATGAGCGCGACCATGTATGCGAACTCGCCGATCTGGGCTAGTCCGAAGCCGGTCTGGACGGCGTCCTTCACCTTCTGTCCGGCGAGGAGCGACATCGTGAAGCAGTTGAAGCCCTTGCCGAGGAGCACGAGCGCGGTGAGTCCCAGGATGGGGAGCCAGTTGCGCGCGCAGGCGGCTGGGTCGACGAGCAGGCCGATGGTGACGAAGAACACGGCGGCGAACATGTCGCGTAGCGGGGCGGCTAGATCGTGTAGCCGCTGGCGCACGTCGCTGGACGCGCCGAGAATCCCCACGAGGAAGGCGCCTAGGGCGAGAGAGTAGTCGAACTTGAATGCGACGAACGACACGAAGAAGCAGCAGCCGAGGAGGGTGAGCAGAAGCGCCTCGTCGTCCTTCATGCGCGCGACGCCGTTGAGGAGGCGCGGCACGAGGATGAGGCCGAACACGAGGACTCCGGTGAAGAAGACGAGCAGTCCGCCGAGCGAGAGGCCGACGGCGCCGGCGCTCATGCCCTTGCCGTGCGCGACGCCGGTGACGAGTGCGATGATGCCGACGCAGAGGATGTCCTCTATTATCGTGGTGCCGAAGATGTAGCGCACGAACGGGCGGTCACCCCACTTCAGCTCTCCTATGGTCTTCGCGAGGAGGGTGGTGGCGGAGTCACACACGGCAGCGCCGAGGAAGAGGCTCTGCACGCCGTTCCAGCCGAAGACGCGGGTGCCGACCGTGTAGCCGAGCCAGATCATCATCACCGTGTCGAAGAGGGCTGTGGGGATGGTGACGTGCTTCACCTTCTTCATGTCGCCCGCGCTGAACTCGAGTCCGAGGGTGAACATCAGGAAGACGATGCCGAGCTGGCCGATCGTGCCTATGGACTTGGGGTCCGCGAGGAGCGATCCGCCCCAGGTGTGTTCGCTCATGATGATGCCGGCGAACAGGTACCCGATCACCTTCGGCCAGCGGAGGCGCGTGAAGATGATCGAGACGAGTCCGACGACGGCCATGAGAACGGCCAGGTCCTGGAAGAAGAGGCTTTCTGTCATGCTGGATGGGATTATAGCATAATTCCCGGGAGAGCGCGCCTTCATTTATCCGCAGTTCGTGCTTGCCGTTACGCGTGGGAAACAGTACAATAGGCCCCGACGTTTCAAATCAAGCAAGGAACTACGACAATGAACAAGATGGTATTTTGCGCGGCGGCCGCGGTGGCCGTTGCGGCGATTACGGCAGGCTGCCGGAGCGGCTCGCCCTGCTGCGACAAGAAAGGATGCACGAAAATGACTAACGAAGAGTTCTATGACGGCGGCACGTTCGACTCGAACGGCATCAACGTAGGCGGAAAGTTCAACGCCGAGAAGGCCAGCCAGGCCTACTTCGACATGTTCCGCAGGTTCGGCTACCCGGTGTTCCCGGCGTTCACCGGCGAGGTGAAGGCGGGGAACGGCCACGGCTTCTGGGCCGTCGACTTCGCGAAGGGCGACTTCGTGAAGTACGGCATGGGCGGAG
>CAMPAF010000289.1 GCA_946631535.1 uncultured Verrucomicrobiota bacterium | reverse complement strand
ATCATGCACTTCTGGGAGTGGAAGCACCCCGCGAGCTGGAAGAAGCTCACGCAGGGGCGCACGGTCCTGAACCTCGGCTACGGCGGGGACCGCACGCAGAACGTCATCTGGCGCGTAGAGAACGGCGAGCTGGACGGCTACAAGGCGAAGAACATCGTCCTCATGATCGGTACGAACAACAACTCTTCCAAGGACACGAATCCCGCAAACGTGGCGGCGGCGATCGAGAAGATAGTCGCGCTCGTGCGCGCGAAGCAGCCAGGCGCGCAGCTCATACTGCATCCCATATTCCCGCGTGGCGCGTCCGCCACCTCGAGCCGCCATGCCGACGCGCGCGTCCGCAACGACAAGACGAACGCTCTCCTGAAGGCGTTCGCCGACGCGCACCCTGAAGTCACATGGATCGACTTCAACGACAAGATGGTCGATTCCACTGGCTGGGTGCCGCGCACGATCATGGCCGACGAGATCCATCCCACCGACGCCGGCTACGACTTCTGGATGGATGCCATCCTGCCGCACCTGAAGAAGTAACGGAAGGAGAGTCTGCCATGGCATGCGTGTTCAGCAATCTTCTCTTGGGGTCGGGAGCGGTCGATGTCTCCGTCGAGAACGGAACGATCGCATCGATCGTTCCGGCGGCAGGTGCCGCCGAGGGCGCTGTGCCTCGGCCTGTCGTGCCCGCGTTCTACAACTGCCATACGCACCTGGCGATGAACCTGCTGCGCGGGTATGCGGACGACCTTGAGCTGATGCCATGGCTTCAGGAGCACATCTGGCCTGCGGAAGCCCACCTCACCGACGATATCGTGTACGCGGGCACCCGCCTCGCAATCCTGGAGATGATCCGCTGCGGGACGGTGTTCGCCAACGACATGTACTGGTATGCGCCTGCCGTGGCGCGCGCCGCCGAGGAGATGGGCATTCGCTGCGCCGTATCGATGCAGACCATCGAGACGGGCGGACCGGGCCACAACGATCCGAAGAACATCGCGTCAAACAAGGCGCTTGCGGGTCTGCCGCGCGACGCGTCCGCCCGCGTATTCGCCACGTACGCGCCGCACGCGTTATATACCGTGTGCGAGCAGTCGCTGCGCGACATCGCTGCGCAGGCCAAGGACGAGAACACTTTCCTTCACATGCATGTCGCCGAGACGCTGTTCGAGGTCGAGACCTGCAAGAAGGAGCACGGCGGGCGCACGCCGATCGCCTACCTGAACGACCTCGGCCTGCTGGGGCCGAAGACGGTGATGGCGCACTGCGTGCACCTGACGGACGACGACATCAAGATCGTCGCAGACACCGGAGCCGTGATTGTCGAGAACCAGCAGTCTAACATGAAGCTCGTAAGCGGGCTCTTCCCCTACAGGCGCGCTGTCGAGAAGGGGAAGTGCCGCATGGCCATTGGCACGGACGGCGCCTCGTCCAACAATTCCCTCTCCATGTTCGCCGAGATGAAGGCGGCGGCGCTCTGCGCGAAGATCGAGAGCGGCGATCCCACCAGTGCGCCTGCCGCGGACGTCTATCGCGCAGCCACGCGCGGCGGAGCCCAGGCGTTCGGGCTGGACGCGGGCGAGATCCGCGTTGGGGCGGCGGCCGATTTCGTCATCCTGCGTCCAGATGCCGTGCCGCTTGTGCCAGGCTTCAGCTGCGCGAGCGACCTAGTGTACGCGGCTGACCCGTCGTGCGTGGACACGGTCGTCTGCGCGGGGCGCGTGCTGATGGAGCACGGTGCGATTCCCGGCGAGGAAGAAATCGTTTCCGCCGCGCGTGACGCCGCCGAGCGTCTGACGCATGCGGGCTGATGTCAACCGGCAAACCAAAGGAATGCTAAATGAAGACTGGACGAATTGCCTGGCGGTACGTTGCCGTGACCGCATTGTGCGGCATGGCGGCATTTGGCGCCGTGTCGGGAACGGTCGAAACAACGCCAGCCGCCAGGATGGAGTTGCGCGCACGGGCTGAGATTCGGAACCGTGACCCGGGCATCTTTGGCGACTACTGGTGGGCCAACAGATTCCTGAAGCACCGTGAACAGGCCGCGCGCCTGAATGGACGTACTGTGGACGTGGTCCTCGTGGGCGATTCCATCATGCACTACTGGGAGTGGCGGCATCTCGCGAAGTGGTCGGCATTGACGAACGGCCGGACAGTCCTCAACCTCGGCTACGCCGGCGACCGCACGCAGCACGTCCTCTGGCGCATCGAGCACGGCGAGCTTGACGGCTACAAGGCGAAGAACGTCGTCCTCATGATCGGCACGAACAACAACTCGTCGGACAATACCGATCCGGCCAACGTCGCCAAGGCCATCGAACTGATTATTGCGCGGATACGCGAAAAGCAGCCTGGCGCGCAGGTCATCCTCCATCCAATCTTCCCGCGCGGCGCGTCCGCCGACTCGAAGCGGCACGTCGCCGCGCGTGCGCGGAACGACAGGACGAACGTTCTACTGAAGGAGTTCGCCGCCGCGCATCCCGAAATCACATGGGTGGACTTCAACGACAAGCTGGTCGATTCGACGGGCTGGGTGCCGCGCACGATCATGGCGGACGAGATCCATCCCACCGACGCCGGCTACGACCTCTGGCTAGAGGCGCTTCTGCCGCATTTGCGCGACGACCGCGTGCCGCTGGCGGATCCGTTCGTCATGTACGAGAAGGGAACCTACTACGCCTACGGCACCCATTCGCGCGTCGGCATCACCGTGGCGACGTCCACGGACCTCGTCCACTGGAAGATGGACCAGGGACGGTCCAAGGACGGACTGGCACTCCACATGGACGATTCGTTCGGGAAGAAGTTCTTCTGGGCACCGGAGGTCTATCGCGTGGGCGGGCGGTACGTGATGTACTACTCCGCCGAGACGCACGTGTGCGCGGCGACGGCGGACAGTCCGCTCGGGCCGTTCCGTCAGGCGGAGAAGAAGCCGATCCTCGAACGGGGCGGCATCGACAACTCGCTCTTCGTCGACGACGACGGACGGGCGTGGATGGTGTACGTGCACTTCGACAAGGGGAACGTCGTCTGGCTGACGGAGATGGAGAAGGACGGCCTGCACGCCAAGCCCGGCACGGCCCGCATGGTGCTGCGTGCCGAGAAGGGGTGGGAGATGATGAATCCGCGCTGCTCCGTCACCGAAGGGCCGTTCATCGTCAAGATAGACGGAACGTACGTGCTCACCTATTCCGCGAACGACTACCGCGATCGCGACTATGCCGTGGGCGTGGCGACGGCGCGCAGTCTCGAGGGGCCGTGGACGAAGTACGCCGGCAACCCGATCCTCCGGCGGCGTTTCGGTCTCGTGGGCGTGGGGCACCATTCCCTGTTCAAGGATGCGGACGGAAAGTGGCGGATCGTGTTCCACGCGCACAACGGCGGCGGCAAGGACACCATCCATCCCCGCTGCATGTACATCGCCGGGATTGACTTCAAGACGGTGGACGGTGTGCCGGTGCCGGTCGTGGACGACAACCTCGTCCGTTGCGTCGTCACGCCATGAAATCCAATAAAGACACTTGCAAGTCCAGGGCGGAGGCCATCGCGCCGCGCAGTCCGCACGCATGGCGCCCTTGCCATGGTTGACTTACGCCACGGTTCCCAGAAATCGAACTTTTTTGATGCGAGCGCGGAAAGTCGGGTTAAAGAAACGGTGCCATGTAGAGCGGAAGGTGAAGAATGCCGTCCTTGATCAGAAGATCGCGGTCCCAAAGAAGGTAAGGCGTGTCCAACCAGTCGAAGTATTTAGCGTTGAACTTGTCGAGGGAACGGTGCGTGGTGTTCTTCCCGCTTTTGACTTCAATCGCATGAATGTTGTTTTTTCTGGCGAGTTTGGACTTTGCGATCAGAAAATCAATCTCCATCCGATTCGCTCGGTCTTTGGAATCCGACCGGGAAAAGAAATACAGCTTTCGCCCCGCCGCCGCAAGCATCTGCGCCACCAGGTTTTCCGTCAGCATGCCTTTGTTCAGCGCAATGTCGTCAAACAACAGCCGTTTGTGAATGTCCTCTGCCATCAAATCGTTTTCATCGAACGAATGGCTGATCAGAAGTCCCGTGTTGCCAAAATAGAAGTTTTTAGTAGATTTTTCGCTTCATTTTTCCGTTCCGTGGTTTAACGGCAGTCATCTTACCACGGATTGTCAGTTTTTGCAACTGTCATTCTACAGGGCGCACCTGCATTTCTCACCCATGCGTTTTGAGATTGGAAACAACCAGAACAACTGGTAAA
>CAMPAF010000288.1 GCA_946631535.1 uncultured Verrucomicrobiota bacterium | reverse complement strand
ATGATGGCGTTCAGCGGCGTGCGGATGTCGTGGCTGACGGTGGAGAAGAAGTAGCTCTTCGACATGGTCTTCTCGTGCTCCAGACGCCGTTCGCGCCGACGCAGCATGGCGTAGAGGCTGAACATGATCGCCAGGGAAACGGCCATCAGGCCCGCCTGCACGAGGCCGACGTGGACGAGCGAATTGTTCACGGATTCCAGCTGGCGCGCCATGTTGCCCTGCCAGCCGTTGTCCGAGTCGGCGTCCGCTCCGGCAAGGCAGTTTCGCTCATGGAACTCGCTCAGCTCGGAAAACGACCGCTTCGTCGCGTCAACCGACGCCTGGCGCATCCACATGTGGGACATGACGAAGATCAGCACGAGGAGAGTGATCCACACGACCGTCGAGTGCCCGAAGCGCTGGTTCCGGTCGCGGCCGAAGAGGAACCGGTAGAAGACGAATCCAAGGATGCACCACAGAACGAGGATGAGGTAAGATTCCGTCGCCATCATGCTGCCCGAAAAGTAGTTCGGCAGGATGAAGAGAATGCAGATTCCGCCAGAAAGCAGCAATCCGCAGATTCCCATCGTCTTGCCGAGGCGGCTGCCGGTGGCGCGCGCCGTCCTGTACACGGCGGCGGAGGTGTAGGCGTAGGCGATCGCGGTGCCAATGGTCGCGACGTCCACGATGAAGCCGATCGCCGTCCGCCCGAGGAAGGGAATCAGGAGCGACACGCCGGTGACGAAGAGCACGGCCGCCGTCGGCGTGCCGTCGGCGCCCTTCGCGCCCAGGCGGGCGGGAAGGATGCCGTCGTCGGCCATCGCGCCCAGAAGTCGGCTGGAGACCGTAATATTGCCGACGAGGTTGGTGAAGATCGCCGCAAGGGCCGTCACGCCGATGACGGCGAGCCCGGCCCGGCCCAAGACCCGGGACGCCGCCGCGAACGTGGGCAGCGAAGACGCGCCCACCCGCCCGCCGAGGTGCGCGACGCCGGCCGGCCAGCCGCCGGCGTCCGCCGGGGCAAGCGCAGGAAGGACGACGAGGAACGCGTAGGCGAACGCAGACGCCACGACCGCCGCGGCCATCACCCGGAAAGTCTTCCGAAGCGAGAAGCGGAACTCGCCCGACAGGTGCGAGATCGACTCGAACCCCACGTAAAACCAAGGGGCGAGGGCGACGATCTTGAGAATCTGCGAAACGGGCGCAGAGCCGTCCTGCGCGAAGGCCGGCGCCGCCGCGCGCAGGTCGCCGCCGCAGCGGAACACGGCCGCCCCGAAGCAAATCGCGATGCCGACCGCGAACAGGACGGCCAGGACGGTCTGCACGCCGCCCGCGAGGCGCCGCCGGCAGCAGATGGCGGCGGCGGCGAGGATGGCGGCTCCCGGAAGCAGGATGTCCCCGAGATAGACGCCATAGCCCGCTATGCTGTAGCGGAAGCCAAAACGGAAGGCGTCCCCGAACAGGCAGCGCGCGACGATCGTGAGCGCCGTGGCGTTCGCCCAGATGATCGCCATGTAGGTCAGGCTGAGAAACCACGCGCAGAGGAAGCCGTGGTCGGCGCCGAACGCCCGGGTGGCGAACGCAAACGCTCCGCCAGGCCCCGGATAGCGGCGGGTCATGTAATGGTAGTTCCAGGCGATGACGGCCATGATCGCGGCGCCGACGAACACGCCGATGGTCGTTCCGAGCGGCCCCGCCTTCGGCAGGAACAAGGTCCCGGGCATGACGAACGAACCCCAGCCGACGGCCGTTCCGAACGCAAACGCCCAGGCGCCAAGCATCGAGAGATGCCGCGAAGATGCCATTTGTTTCATTCTTTCCAGAAACTCGCCATGCCTACGTCGTCAGAGCTGTTCCGCGAGCGACTTCAGGTCCGCGATGAGCCGTTCCGCCTCATTGCGATTCTGCTGCTTGGCGGCGTTTCGGAGCGCAATGGCCGTATCGGCCATCTGCTGGTCGCCGGCGGCGAGCGAGTTGCCCTTGACGGTGTGGGCCACCTTGTCCAGCGTGTCCCATCCGTTCGCGGCCAGCGCCGCGTCGGCTTCCGCCATCTTGGCGCCGAAGGAGGAGACGTACTCGGCGTAGATCGCGTCCACGACCTCCATGTCGCCTCCGAACTGTTCGCTCAGGTATTTCCTGCAACATTCTTTCATGGCTTACTCCTTATTCTTAATGCCGACGGGATTACACGGAAGGAAGTTCCCATCCCTTGCGGTAGGTGGTCTTCACGTACGAGTTGGCACCCTCGTTGTTCGTGACGCGCTTCCCGTTCCACTCGAGCTTGCCGAGGCCGGTCTGCGCCAGCACGTTGCCGAGAAGGACCGTCTTCACGAGCGGGACGCCGTACCGGAAGTCGGCGTTAGCGCGCCTTCCCTCGCGGATCGCCGCGAAGAACTCGTGCACGTGGCTCCCCTTCACGCGCGGGATCCACGGATCCGGCTTCTTCACATCCTTGCGCAGGGTGCTGGGCACGAACTGCATGGCAGAGCCGAACTCGTTGAGCCACAGGATGCCCTTCTCGCCCATCCAGAGCGTGCCGATCTGCCCGAGTGGCACGCCGTACTTCTTCTCGAGCTCCTCGACGATCGGCGGCAGGTTCTGGTACTCGCGCTTGAGCGCGATGCCGATCTTGTTCTGGTGCTTCGTGTCCACGGGTATGCCGTCCTTGATGCCGTCCCACCAGTGGATCGTCACGGGGTCGAGCCCCTTGCGCGCCGGGAACCTGAAGTCGATTGTCTGGCGGAGCGGCCACGACCCGGGCGCGCCATCGCGCTGGTCGAAGAGCTCCGCGCTCAGCGGATCGACCTCGTTCAGGCGCAGCGCGAAGAACGAGGCGTCCATGATGTGGTTGCCCATGTTGCCGATGTTGCCGTTGCCGAATCCGATCCAGTCGTACCACTGGTGCGGGCCGTAGCACTTCTTGTAGGGGCGCATCGGCGCCGGGCCCACCCAGAGGTCCCAGTCCAGTCCATCCGGCACGGGCGCGTCCGGCGGCACGACGGCCTGGGAGTTGATCCGGTCGTCGAAACACCACACGTCGTGTATCTGCCCGATCGCGCCGCTCTGGATGTACTCCACGGCGGTCGCCATGATCGGCGAGGAGTGTCCGTGGTGGCCGCACTGCGAGACGACGCCGTACTTCTTCGCGAACGCGAGCATGAGGTCGGCCTCCTCGATGGAGTAGGCGATGGGCTTCTCCACGTACACGTGGATGCCGCGCTGCATGGCGAGGAGCGCAGGCAGCGCGTGCTGCTGCTGGTTCGTGGCGATGATCACCGCGTCGATGCAGTCGCCCATCTTCTCGAAGAGCTCGTGGTACGACGGAAACGCGGGGATCTTCTCGTAGCCGCAGCCGGGATAGCGCTTGCAGATGCGCTTGCGGATGTCGTCAAGCGCGGACTTGTCCGGATCGACGAGCGCCACGATCTCCTCGCCCTCGCACTTGGTGGAGAGGACACTCCGCATCCGCAGGCCGCACCCGATGAGCGCCACGCGTATCTTCCGTCCGGCGGCGATCGTGCGCGGCCCCGTGGCACAACCAATGTTGAACGCTGGCAACGCCGCCCCTGCGGCCGCCAGCCCTATGAAATCTCTTCTTTTCATGCCATCAGTTCCTTTATCCTTGGAAACGTTGCGATAATCATACCATAATCTGCCGCCCGTGCCAATTCCCGCTTGCGGCCACGCGCCGATGTGCTAGAATATGCGCCCACGAAGGAGACAGATATGGCATCAGAAGGTTGCACACATGATTGTTCGAGTTGCGGGTCGGACTGCGCCGACCGCAAGGAGAAGTTCGACTTCTCGGCGAAGCTGAACGCCGCCTCGCACGTGAAGAAGGTGATCGCCGTCGCTAGCGGCAAGGGCGGCGTCGGAAAGAGCCTCGTCACCACGCTGCTCGCCGTTGCGGCCGCGCGCAAGGGCTTGAACGTGGGCATCCTCGACGCCGACATCACGGGCCCCTCCATCCCCAAGTCGTTCGGCATCGAGGGCGGAACGGTCCAGGGCGACGACGGCATCGAGCCGACGGTCACGGACGGCGGCATCCGCGTGATGTCGCTCAACATGCTCGTGCAGGACCCGACCGATCCAGTCGTCTGGCGCGGCCCGATCATCGCAGGAGCGGTGAAGCAGTTCTGGACCGACGTGCACTGGGGCGACCTGGACGTGATGTTCGTCGACATGCCGCCAGGCACCGGCGACGTGCCGCTCACGGT
This sequence comes from uncultured Verrucomicrobiota bacterium, assembly GCA_946631535.1. Next base: position 37 of record CAMPAF010000288.1, on the reverse strand, counting down.
CTACCAGAGCCTGCCGGTGGACGGCGTGGTGATCGTC
>CAMPAF010000287.1 GCA_946631535.1 uncultured Verrucomicrobiota bacterium | reverse complement strand
CGGAACATGCAGCCGGCGAGGAGCTGCTGGAAGTTGTCGTGCAGCTCGCTCGTGAGGCGGAGGCGTTCGCGGCGGACGGCGTCGGCGGCGATCCGGTCGCGCATGCGGGCGCGCTGCACCGCGCCCACGGCGAGGAGCATGACGGCGACGAGCGCGCCCAGCGCGCCGAAGACCTTCCCGGCCGTCCAGAACGGCTTGGCCGACAGGATCGTCACGCTTGCGATATTCGCCGTGCGCACCTGAATGTCGCGCACGGGCGTGATGGCCCCGCTCTTTTCGTCCCAGGCCGCCGTGTACACGCCCACGCCGCGCACGCGCACGTGCGCGCCGATCTCCAGCTCTTCGGGAAGGGGCGTCTTGAGGAGGTACGGCACGGACACGATCACCGGCGTCTCCTTCGGGCCGATGACGAGCTGCGTGTACGTCTCGCGGCGGTTGATGTCCAGCACCACGCCGCTCGTCGAGACGAGCTTCCCATACCAGAATCGTTTCCCCGGCTCGCCGTCGGGGCCGACGGCGTGCATCTCCGCCGGCGTCATTTCGATGTACGGCGGCACGACGCCCTTGCCCACGACTTCCACCGTGGCGTCGCGCATGCGCGGCGTGGTGGCGCGCTTGGGGAAGATGCCGCGCACCTTCACGCGGTCGCCTGCAACGACGTGGGAGATGGCGTCTTGGCTGGAGAACTCCACCCGCCAGGACTGGTCCTTGTCGTCTTCCAGGAACAGGTAGGGCTCCGTGTGGCAGTGGAAGGAAACGACACCTTCCAGTTCGCCGGGGCGGTCGCGGTCGGAGAGAGCGGACGGCGCCCCGAAAAGATGCGCCCCGAACAGCGTTGCCGCCAGAAATGCCGTTGTCCACCGTGCCATGCCGCCGATTCCTTGTCAGAGGGTGTAGATCGAGAGCGAGAGGGGCGGAAGCGTCAGGGTCGCGGGCAGCTGGACGCGGTCCGTCTTCTCCTTCAGCGCCTCCGGCTCGAACGGCGCGTTGTGCGCGTCGCGTCCGGGGCCGGTGAAGAGCGTGCGCGCGGCCTCGCCGGTCAGGCCGCGGATCTCCACGCGCTGGGGCGTCTCGGCGCAGTTGACGAGCTTCAGCACGGTTCCGCCCCCGGCGGTGCGCATCGCGCTCGCCTGCACGCAGTCGATCACGTTCGTCTGCACGTCGTTCTTCCACGCGCGGAAGCGCGTCAGGCGGATGGACGGCGTCTTGACGTCCACCTTCACCACGTCCGTGCCGCGGTTCTCGCTGAAGAGCTTCTGCACGTTCCAGCTGGGGCTCACGAACGAGCCGTCGGTCGTGGGGTAGATCATGTTCGGATTCCACACGATGTGCTGGGCGTTCGCGAAGAGCGGCGCGTAGGCGGCGAGCTTCACCTGCGACTGGTTGCGCTCGAGGCCCAGCATGAACGCAGCCTCGGCGATCGCGCCGCGCAGCGAGCCGTAGCGCGTGGTTCCCCGCGTGACGGCGTACTCGCCCACGAAGATGCCGAAGTCGCCCTTCGGGGCGTCGTACTCGTGCGCGAGGTCGCCCATGAAGTCGTGCGGCATCTTGTAGAAGTGGTCGTCGCGCAGGTCCTTCGGGTCGTCCACGCGCTTCGTCTCGCGCCAGTTGTCGAAGATGAGCGTCACGTCCGGGTAGCGCGCGCGCACGGCCTTCGCCATGAGCGCGTAGCGCTCCTCGTACGCCTTGCCGCCGTTCTCGTTGCCGATCTCGAGGTACTTGAGGCCGAACGGCTCGGGGTGCCCGGCCGCCGCGCGGCGCGCGCCCCAGACGGAGTTGGTGGGGCCGTTGGCGTACTCGATGCAGTCGAGGGCGTCCTGCACGAACTCGTCCATCTTGTCCATCGGGACGTTCTCCCGGTGCGACATGCCGCAGTTGATGCAGAAGAGCGGCTTGGCGCCGAGCGCCTCACAGAGGAGGAGGTACTCGTGGAAGCCCACGCCGTTCACGGACCAGTATCGCCAGATGTTCCACTGCGTGCGGCGCTCCCACACGGAGCCGAGCGTCTGCTTCCAGCGGTAGGCGTCCTTCATCGTGTCGCCCTCCACCCAGCATCCGCCGGGGAAGCGCACGAAGCTCGGCTTGAGGGCGGCGAGGCGGTCCATCAGGTCGCGACGGAAGATCCCGCACACGGCGTCCGCCGGCATGAGGCTCACGCAGTCGACGTACATGTCGCCGCCGCCCGCCATGCGGATCGCGAGGCGCGCCTGCGGGTCGGAGTCGTTCGCCTCCAGCGCGGCGGAGAACGTGCGCCAGTCCGCGCCCACGCCGTCGATGCGGGCGTGCGCCAGCGCGGGCTTGCCGTACGCCTCCAGCGTCACCTCCACGGGACCCTTCACGGCGCCGCGCAGGGCGATGGAGAGGTTGTACTTCATGCCCTTGCGCACGCCCATGCCGAAGTAACCCTCGTTCGCGATGCCGGCGCCGGCCGGTCCGCGCACGCGGGCGCTGTGCGGGTTCTTCTCGCTGACGGGACGGTTCTTGTTGGGCGAGATTTCGGCCTTCCCGAGCGGGAGCCAGTAGCGGAGCGTCTGCTCGCGCTTCTCCCCGTTGCCGTCCTCGAACGAGCGGTTGCGCACCAGCTCGGCGTAGACGCCGCCGTCGAGGGAGAGGTCGATGTCCTCGAAGAAGATGCCCCAGAGGTCGGGCGAAGCGGGGCCGACGACCGCGCGCGGGTCCACCGTGACGATGGCCGGCGCGGCCGGCGCCGCGTCGCGCTCCACGATGGCGGCGAACCCGCCGTTCAGGGCGGCGGCGACCGTGAGGGCGTCGGCGGAATCGACCGTGAACGACTCGCACGCGATGTCGGCGCACGGCTTGGAGTTGTCGGGGTCGAAGTCGCGGAAGAGGCGCACCTTGAGCCGGCCGGGGCCGGCGAACGCGAGCGGCACGGAGAAGAGACGCTTCTCGCCGGCGTTGATGCCGCCCACGAACCACTTCCCGCCGGCGCGGCGGGCGACGACGGCGAACGCGCCGATCTGGCCCTGGAGGAAACGCGTCTCGTCGAACGCGCAGGGAATCTCGCGCCAGAAGTCGAGCGCGGGGTCCTGCTCCTTGATCTGCGACGGACGCTGGTACCAGAAGAGGAACTGGAATCCGCTCGAATAGACGCACGGGAGCGCGAGCTGGTGGGCGAGCGTGTTCTTGATGCGGGGGAAGTTCCAGCAGGGCGTGTAGTCGCCGGGACCGTCCAGGAAGCGCGTGAACGGCAGCGCGGCGTCGTGGGCGGCGGTGGGCATCTCCTCGTTGCCGCGGATGCCCTCCACCGTCAGCACGTTGGGATAGGTCTTCTGGATGCCGGTGAGGCGGTACTCGTCGTGGATGTCCACGAGCAGGCGGCGGTCCGCCGCGGCCTGGATCGCGTCCAGCACCCACTTGCGCGCCGCCTGTCCGCCCACCTGCACGAACCCGTACTTCACGCCTTTCACGCCCCACGCGGCGAGCTGGTCGAGGATGGCGTCGCGGTTCTTGTGGAGCGGGACGTCGTTCACGTAGAGGATCACGCCCACGCCGTTGGCGTTCGCGTAGTCGATGACGGGCTTCACGTAGGCGTTCGGCTTCAGCGGGTCGCCCGTGCGCTCGGGACCGTACCAGCCGGCGTCAAGCTCGACGTACTGGAAGTTGTTGCGCGTCGCGAAGTCCACACAGGCGCGTCCGTCCTGCTCGTTGAGGCTGCAGACGCGCAGCACCTTGCCCGGCTTGATCCAGGAGGTGTCGGCGATCCGGGACGGCGCGTTCAGCGCGTCCAGGAACGCGGGCTGGGCGTTCGCGAGGGCCACGCAGTCCTTCGCCACGTGGACGTAGCGCCACGGCGTGGCGAACGGGGCGGTGAAGGACGCCGGGCCTTCGAGGACGGCCTTGAGCTGTCCGGGGCGCTCGCCCGAGGCGAAGCGGAGGCGGGCGTAGTCGGTCACGCCCGCGTCGCCGAGGGCGGCCGTCCAGCCGTCGCCCTCCACCACGAGCGGACACTCCGCCGTGCCGCGGCGGTTGGGCTTGAGGGAGGCAATCGCGGAGAGCGTCCTGGGCACGTACTCGCCCTGCGCGTGGCTCACGGGCCAGCAGCGGAGGTCCTTCCCGAAATCGAACGTCCATTCCTCGCGCGCGACGGTGCGCGGGCCGGTGCCGTCATAGCGGATGCGCCACGCCACGCCGCCGGACAGGTTGGTGGTTTCGAGGCGGGCGTCCGCACCGAGGTCGGGCGGCGTCACGCGGCACACGGCGGCGCCGTCGGGGGCCGTCACCGC
>CAMPAF010000286.1 GCA_946631535.1 uncultured Verrucomicrobiota bacterium | reverse complement strand
CCACATCGCCCAGTTCAGCAAGTCGGCCACCGTGACCGTCGACACGGGCGCGCAGGTGACGATCGGCTACATCAAGGTCACGGCCGGCAACGTGACAGTGAACGGCACCGCTGGGTCGTACCTCACGCTTGACCACGCGGTGTTCAACGGCTCAACGGGATACGAAGGCGGCTTCGTGGTCCAGCCCGGCTGCACGCTCACGATGAACGTGCCGATGGTGTCGGACAAGCGCATCGACAAGTGGCGTAACGGCACGGTCGTGTTCGCCGCACCCTACACGAACACGGCAAGTTCTTATCCGTTGATCATGGGCCAGGGTACGAACATCGTCGCCGCCGGCGGATCCATTTACCTGCCCAACGACATTTTGAACATCGCCAACGGCGACGGCGATGCCAACAGTTACACGACCGTCCTCGTGCAGGATGACGCGCAGATTTCAGCAAAGGGGATTGCCGTAGCCATTGGCGCCAACAGCCGGAACGCCGGACGCGTCATCCAGGACGGGGCCGCGTCGCGCGTGGAGGCGTTTGCCGGCAACCTCGAGATTGGCAGGGCCCAGAAGGCCGGCACGCCCGCTTCGTCGTACACGCTGAAGGACGGCCATCTTGTCGTAATGGGCAACATTCACCTGGGCCTCTCGGGCAGTGCTTCGCTCTTCCGCCAGGAGGGCGGCACGAGCCGTCTCGACAACTTCATCTTCACGAATAGCGTGGGGCGCGTGGAGATCGCGGGCGGCCGGCTTTACGCAGACTACAGCGGCGTGATTACCCGCTCCGGTTCCTCCTCGGTCTTCGCGTTCTCCGGCGGCACGTACCTGACGAGCACGAACCGGGACGTACGTTTCGGCGCGAGCCTTATGGAGCTGAGCGGCACGCCGACGCTTCAAGTTGGACAGAGGTTCTACTTCCCCGCCAACGTGGCGATTGCCGACGACACCGTACTTACGGTATGCTCGAAGTCCGGAACCGGTGGCGCGTACATCGAGAACGGCATCGAGCAGGAAGTCGCCGGCGAATGCATCATCACGAACGGCTATTTCTATCTGAACACCGGGTCGCTGGTCCCGAAGAAAACCGCGACCGCGCCCTGGAAGCTGACGGTACAGAACGGCGGCACGTTCTTCATGCGTCAGGTCAATTCACGCCTCGCCGTGCCAGTTGACCTCGCCCTCTCCGGCACCGGCAAGATCCAGATGGCGAACAATCTCAACGGCATCTACAACCGTTCCGTCGTGATCGCCCATTCGTTCACGCGCGACGGCGTGGCGCAGGCCAAGGGACGCTACGCTGGCGACACGGCCTATCTTGCAGGGCTTGCCCCCTCCAGTATCGTCGTGTGTTACGTCTGGACGGGCGCGGGCGACGGGACGAGCTGGAACGATCCCGCGAACTGGGACGGCAACGCGGTGCCGCCTTCTGGCGACAATACGTGCGTGGACCTCTCGCGCGCGGCGGGCGGCACGATCAGGCTGGACAGCAACGTGACGCTGACGTTCATCGGCTTCCTGCCGAGTGGTCTGGAGCGGTCGCTCACGCTGGCGGGCAGCGGCACGATCACGCATACCGGCCCGTCATGGTCGTGCGGGTTCTTCGTGCGGGAGGGGTGCGAGCTCGTGATGGACGCAAAGGTGACGCGGGGATCGGACACCACGACGATCTCCATCCTCGGCGGCGGACGCATCCGCGCGCGGTCCACGTTCCCCGGCCTCAACGGTGGCAGCACCCCTGCCTATTCGCTCGACGGCGAGGTGGTGTACGACGCGCCTTTCGACGTGTCGACCGCATCCGAGTGGAAGCAGATCGGCTACTACACGCACGAGAACCAGGGTTCGGCCAAGATCACGTTCGCCGAGGGCTGCACGGGAACGCCATACCGCGTCATGCATTCGCCGGGGGGCGGCTTCTACCCGGCAGATGCCTTCGTGCAGGACGGCGGAAGCCTGATCATGAACGACCTCTTCATCACGCGGCACAACCAAAACGTCCGTACACCATTCTCCTACACGCTCAACGGCGGATCGATCGACGCGAAATACGTTGCGCTCGGAACGCATTTCTCTGGCGTATGGGAGCGTTGGAGCCGCGGCGACTTCGTCATGAACGGCGGCACGCTCACGCTCGGCGAAGGCTTCCGGACAGACTGCAACAACAACCATTTCTACCTCCAGGGTGGCGACGTCTACCTGAAGGGCGGCTTCGCGCGCACGACGAGCTTCCTTGACAAGCGCAAGGAGACGAACATCGTCGAGACGTGCGTGCACCTCGGCGGCGCGCGCATCCACTCCACGGGGACCTGGACGTGCGCGCTCGGCGTGTCGCTGACGGGCGTGAACGGCGACGTTGCCATCGACACGGCCGGCTACAACGCCACGTTCAACCACGTCGTCTCCGGCAAGGGCGGCCTGATCAAGGACGGCGCGGGCACGCTCACGCTCGCGAAGACGAACACCTTCACGGGCAAGATCGTCGTGAACCAGGGCATCGTGACGATGCCAGCCGGTTCGCGTCTGGCCGGACCGACGGAAATCGTCGTGAATGACGGCGCCGTGAACCTCCTCGGCGAGATCGCGGTCGCGCCCGATTCGATCACGGTGCCGAATGCGAGCAGCCTGACGATCGGCGGCGACGTCACGGTGAAGCGGTACGTCGTGGACGGCGTGCCGCAGGCGGACGGCACGTACACCGTGAGCGGCCATACGCTGACGGTCGCCTCGGGTCTCGGCACCGTGTGGCAGGGCGCGTCCGGCGGCAACTGGTCGGTTGCGGGCAACTGGACGGGCGACGTGCCGAACGGCGCCTCCGCCGTGGCCGACTTCGGCGCGTCGCCGACGCTCGGCGGCGGCGGGAGCGTGGCGCTGGACGCGGACGTGACGCTCGGCAAACTCGCGTTCGCGAACAACGTGACGGGCACGACGCTCACGGTCTCCGGCACGTCCACCCTCACGATGGGCGGCGATGCCGAGATCTGGGTGGGCGAGGGGCAGACGCTCGTGCTGGCCGCGCCGCTCGCCGTGACGCAGGGCTATCTCTGGAAGAAGGGGCCGGGGCGGCTCGTCCTCAACGGCGCGGTGTCCGGCCTGTCGAACGGCGCGGGCTACTATTTCGTGACGTTCGAAGGCGAGACGGAGGTGAACGGCACGGTGCGGAACTGCCGTCTCTGGGCCTCGAACAACGACGGCTTCCACGAGCCGCGCGTCACCATTGGCGCGCACGCGGACATCGGTTCCTACTCGTCCGTACACCCCGCGTGGAAAATCGACGTGAACAAGTCGGGCGACCATGGCCATGCCGTGCAGAACGGCGGCGTCGTGGACTGCAACCCGCCGGCCTACGGATTCGTCAACCGCATGTTCGCCCTTGCCAACTTTTCCGGGGGCGTCGGGAGCTACACGCTGAACGACGGCACGCTGAACCTCTACAGGGGATATGCGAATGCCCTCATGGAGAGCGGCACGGGAACGTTCAATTTCCTGCAGAACGGCGGCACGTTCAACACGTACGGCCTTTATCTCGCGCATGACGGCGCAAACGGCGCGACGACGTCCTACACGCTGAACGGCGGCACGCTCGTGCTGTCCACGCGCATGTTCGCCACGGGAACGGGCTTGTGCCGCGTGGCGCTGAACGGCGGCACGGTGCGTTCCGAGACGAGCCCCGTCCTCTTCGATACGCGGATCCCGATCACGCTGGGCGGCGAGGTCACGTTCACGCAGTCCGTCGCGACGGCGGCGCTCGTGGTCTCGAACGCGCTCGAGGGCGACGGCGCGATCCGCCAGCAGGGTCCGGGCTCGCTGACGTTCGCGGGGCGCAACTACTTCACGGGGTCGGCGGCCGTCGACGGCGGCACGCTCGGATTCGGTTCCTCGACGCGCGTCACGAACTTCACGGCGAAGGCTGGCGCGTTCGCGTTCGGCGCGGGTGCGGTGTCGTTCGCGGACGGGACGAAGATCGACCTCGGCGCGTCGGGCACGCTGCGGCTCGACTACTCGGGCGAGGCGACGGTGAAGGAGCTGTGGGCGAACGGGCGGCAATGCCAGGCGGGCACGTACAGCGCCACGTCCGGGCACCTCGTCTCGCCGCGCATCTCCGGCACGGGCGCGCTCGTGGTCCTCGAAGGCAAGGCCAGCGGCACCCTTCTCCTCGTCCGGTAGGAGACGTGGGCACATCCGCGAATCGTGCAATCGAGGCAAGCTTCCTTGCGCGAGGGTCTGCCTATAGTGTATAATACATGGGCGATGAGACCAATAGCCACAGATA
>CAMPAF010000285.1 GCA_946631535.1 uncultured Verrucomicrobiota bacterium | reverse complement strand
TCCAGGTCCGGATCCGGCACCACCAGCACGGCGGCCATCTCCACGCAGCTGCTGGGATCGTCCTCCACGAAGAACTCGAGGGAATCCGTCTCCGGGAGGTCAAACACCCGGTACATCCACCCGTTGTAACTCGCCTGGAGATCGCCGCGCATGGCCGAATCCCACTTCCAGCGGGCACGCTCGCCCGGATGCGCGTAGTTTGCCTTTAAGTAGTCGAGGTTCCCGTTGATGTACTTGGCCACGCTCCATTTCTTCTTCGCGTTGCCGGGATCGCGCATCATCACGTTCGCCGAGCCCTTCTCGTGTCCGCCGTACCGGACAAGCGGCAGCACCACGTATCGTCCGGCCGGCAACGGCGTCTCGAAACGGAATTTCGCGGAATCCCCGGACTTCTTGAAGACGACGCGCCCCTGCACGCTCGACGTGTCCGCCGCGACGTTTTCCGCCGCGCCCGAAACCTGCGCGCGTGCCGCCGTTGCGAGCCGGGCCTGCGGCGAGACGAGCACCGTGAGCGCCTTGCGCGCGCCGCCGTCGTCGATCTCCACCGCGCCAAAGGCCGTGTCCGTCGCGCAGTGGTCCGGCAGGTCGTCGCCGCGTGCGATCAAATCGCCGCCGCGCGGGTCGGACGCGATCTCCAGGCATCCGCCCTTCAGTTCGGCCCGCACCGGACCGAACGCGCGCGCCGTCGCGCCGTCGCCCGCGCCCTTCACCGGCAGACGCGCCGTCTCGCCCGGCTTGACCACCACGAACTGTCGCTCGAATCCCGGAAGCGTACCAGAGTAGACACCCCCCTTGACCTCGATCGGCTTGACCGCCCGCCGCCACGCGAAGGTCACGCGCGCGGGAGCGTCATTCTCCGCCTTAAACACCACGCCGTCGCCACCGCCCTTCAACCAACCGGGATACGTGCGCGTGTTGACCTCGCATTCGGTCTGGGCCGTGAAGCGCGCCACCGATCCAATGAGCGCCTTCACGCGCACGAGGTAGTCGTGGCGGGCCTTGACCCGGTACTGGAGCGTCGCGCGCCCGTCGCGCATCGGCACGGACGTGAAGGTCTTCCCGAAGTCGTACGAAATTTCCAGGTCCGCCGCGCGGCCGTCATTAAGCCGCGCCTCATAGACGCCCAGCGTGATCGGATAGCAGCTCCGCACCCGGTAGCAGAACGAATCCGCGCCAACGTGCTCAAACGCGGGATTCTCGCGCGCCGGGCGGCCGTCGAACAACAAGACGCCGGTGGAGTAGTGCGGGAACACGCGGTCCCGGCGCAGAACCCACTTCGTGCCCTTCTTCGCCCCCGCGATGTCGGCGTAGTCGAAGTTCTCCTTCGCGGGATCGGCCTCCAGCAGCGGATAGTACGTACCGGTGGCGTGCCACTTCGTGAGGTTGTTGAATTGGCCGTCGTTACCGGTCCACACGCGGAACCGCTCGCCCGGGTTGAGGATCATCGCGACCTTTTCCTGGTAGTCGGGCAGGCCCACCGAGGAGCCACGCGAACCCTGGCGGATGAAGTGCCCGCAGCTCCCCTTCACGCGGTTAAACACGCCGGGCTGGTTCGCCGCCTCGCCGAGGTAGACGGACGTCTCGTTGTCGAAGGACGGGAAGAACTTCTGCGCCGACAGGTCGTAGATGTGGTTCTTGCCGTCGAAGAACACCTGCTCGAACGCATGGCCGTACCCGCCCGTCGGCGTCGTCGGGCAGCCCGCCACGCAGGCGAGCATGTTCAGGGTGAGGTTGTTCAGCGGACCGCACTCGAAACCGCAGTACGAGTTGAGCATGATCATTGCCTCGGAAGTCGCCGGCCGCGGCGCGTTCGAACCCGGCGCGAAGTCGGCCTGATGGTTCATGAAGTAGTCGCTCGCGGAGATGGCGTACTGGAACACGCGGTTGACCTTCCCCTGGTCCGACAGTTTCTCGCCCGCGAGTGAATCGCGCAGGTCCCCGAAGCTGCGCGGATCGAGCGCGCCCTTGCGGACGGCAAGCGGATAGAGGAGCGCCTCGGTCGGCGACAGGTTCGCGATCTCCACGTAGTCCATGTAGAGGTCCGCGGGGGTTTCCACCTTCATCTTGTCGCCGGCCTTCACCGTGAAGCTCGCCGACTCGCTCTTCCGCGCCGCCAGGTATTCGTCCACGCGCGGCATGACCGGATAGTTGAGCGTGTCCAGCACCGTGAAGGGATCGTTCGACGGGAGGTTCTTCTCCGGACGGTACCACCCGCCGCACAGCTTGTGCGCGACCCGGTCGCGCCGCGCGAAGATCGATGCCGGCACGAAGCCGAACCCGCCGCCGCACACGCCGTCGAACGTCCGATCGAACGCGAACAGCGACCGCGTGTCCGCATCCAGCCGCATGTCCGCCGCCGGCGCGAAGTCGTCCGAATACCGGGCCACGGACGACGCGCGGACGAGATCGACCGCCCCCTCGAAGAACGCGTCGTTCCCGAAACCGTCCCTGCTGCGCGTCGCGCGGTGCGTGCATCCCACGAACAGCTGCTGCGCCCAGAGGTCGTTCACCTCGTTAAGAGATTTATCCTGCAGCGGAACGGCCTCGAACTCCGGGATGGGCAGGGAGAGCACCTTCCGTCCACCCACGAACACCTCCGCCTTCCCGCCGCAGCGCCACGCCACGGCCACATGCGTCCATTTCCCGGCGGGAATCTCCACGCCCTTCGCATTCCCCTTGTACGCGTGCTTCTTCCAGTCCGTGATAGAGAAGGCGAGCTTCTTCTTTTCCGCATCGTAGTACAGCCCCAAGACCTCGCCCATGCCATCCTTCTTCAGCATGCGCGTGCGAATGCCCTGGTAGAGCTGGAAGAGCGGCACATCGCCCTTGTCGCCCGCATCGGGGCGGAACCACGCCTCGATGGTGCCGTCACCGGAAGGCAGCGCGCGGTCGTGCTCGTCCCGGAACTGGTACGCCTGCGTCCAGCCGGCGCGCGTCGTCGCCTGGTGGAAGAAGCCGATCGAATCCGGGCCACCGCTCCGCAAGGCGAAGTCGTCCGCGCGTCCGCTCACGCCGGGCGCGAAGAAATCGTCGTTCCATTTCGGGAACGGCAGCGGCTCGGCCGCGCGGACCTCGAGACGGGAGACCTCCAGCGACGGCAACAGGACCGACTTGTCCGTGATCGGACGGCCGTAGTCGTCGAAGCTCGCCTTGAGGGCGCGCAGCTCGAACGACGCTCGCAGCCGCTTCGCGCGCGGGTGGACGTGCCCCTCGTCGACGTACAGCGTGGTCTTGTCGGGCGGGCGCATGTGCGACGTCCAGCGCACGTCGCACAGCGTCTCGGGCAACACGTTCCCGTCGCCGTCCAGCTGCTCAACCTTCACCACGCCGCCCCACACGAGCTTCGCGCGACTCGTGACCTCGATCTCCTGCACCACGCCCTTGCCTGCCAGCGAATCCGGCACCGGGACTTCAAAGACGGCGTAGGACCGTTCCTTCTCGCCCTTCAGCAAGATGCCCTTCTCCGTCTTCTCGACCGTTCCGCCCTTGAAACGCCAACCCGACGTCCCCGCCAGCGCCCCGGAGAAGAGACCGCCGTCGGAAGCACCGGCCTTCGCGCCGTCCGGATCCGTCTCGCACGTGAGCGACTTCGTACCAGACGGCACCGTGAACCGGAGCCGCACCGATCCGGGCTCCTTGCCGTCCAGCGCCTTCACGGCGAGCGGCTGGCCGTCCGCCAGCACCTTGAACCCGTCGCCCTCGCGCATGAGGCCCATCCCGGCCAGTTTCGCTGGCAGGATCTCGACCTCGCGCGGAACGGACGTATCATACGTCGCGTTCCATTCCAGCGGAAACGTGGCCGCCGCCACCGGCAGGGCACCCGTAAAAAGGATGACACCAACAGAATTGAGCCAGCAATCTAAGGCTAAGCTCAAAACGCGCTTTTTATTGATTTTCATGGCGCACATTTTATCATACCTCCCATGTACAAGCAACCGTTCGGTCAGTTGGGACATTCTCGTTCGGCCTTTAACACGAGAGGTAGTTGTACAAGTCTGACATTCCGGTAGGGTCGGCGTTCCACCGCCGACCGTCGCTGCGGACGGCGATGGAACGCCGTCCCTACCTTCATGCCACAACTGCATGCCAGGGCAATTCCGCTCTCCATGCACGGCGCCATACTCGTCCTCAAGCCATTGATGCCTGAAGCTTTTTGACCTGCGCAAGCGAAAGTCCGGAATACCTCGCAATATCCTTCAACGCAAGAATGCCGTCCTTCAGCATCCGCTTCGCCGTCGCGAGCATGGTCTCGCGCTTGCCC
>CAMPAF010000284.1 GCA_946631535.1 uncultured Verrucomicrobiota bacterium | reverse complement strand
AGCGCGTCGTGACGGAGTCCGACGACCAGGGCGGCATCGACATCTACGCCAACCCGTCCTACGCCGGCATCTACATCGCGTTCAACGTCTGGCGGGACATCGGCTGCGGCGGCGAGAACGCGCCGTGCGGACAGGCGGGCGTCCGGTTCGACGACGCCGTCTCGTCCATGACCGTCTATTGCAACTACTTCGAGAACTGCTCATTCAGCCGCTTCGGCTGCGTGCAGATGAACGGCGGACGCAACAACACGATCGACAACAACATGTTCGTGAACTCGCCCAAGGGGGTTTCTGCGGGGCAGTGGGGACAGGACCGCTGGCGCGCCTACTTCAAGCGCCCGAACGTCGTGCGGTGGATCGAGGAAGAGACGCACATCCGCAAGCCGCCGTACTCCGAGAAGTACCCCGGAATCGCCCAGCTTCCAGAGATGGGGCCGGTGAACTACCTCACGCGCAACGTCTTGGTGGGACCGGGCTGTCTCTTCACCGGATCGCCCCAGACGGTGACGTACGCGAACAGGTCCTTCGACGACATGCCGTCCGCCGCGCGCCTCGCGGAGGAGCCGTCGTTCCGCCCGCTGCCGCTGGAGTCGGCGCTTGGCCCGCGCGACGTGCCGTCCTACCGCCGCGCCTGCGCGAACATGGACCATGTCAAGAAGACACTTGCGAGCCCGTGACGACAATGACGCCGATTCGCATGGAGCGGCGGAACGACGGCCATAATCCGCTGATGCGGCCGTGGGGGTGAAAATACTTAGCTTTGAGTTGTTCAAGCCTGAATAGGTTTTTGCTATAATCCGCGCCATGAAAAAGACGATGATGTTTGTTGCGGCAGTGGCATCGGTTATTGCGCCGGTCGCCGACGCCAAGCAGGCGCGCAGGCATGGTCCTGCGCAGTTTCTGGTGGAGATGGACGGCGGTGGCGGGTTCTGCCGCAAGGTGGGCGGGACGGTGGCCGTGAGCGCGAGCGTGAAAGGCAAGGACGGTGCCGCCGTGAACAGCGGCACTGTCGAGGCATGGGTCGACGACGGGTGGACGAACGTCGTGTGGCGACGCAACGTCGATCTCGCGAAGGAACCTGTCGTGAAGATGAGCCTTTCGCGGTCCACGCCCGGAACGCTGCGCATCCATCTGCGCATGGCGGGCGTGCGCGAGAGAATGGACCGCGTCGTGTTCGGCGTTGATGAGATCATGCCGCTCACGCCGTGCCCCGAGGACTTCGAGAGCTACTGGCGCGGCGAACTGGAGAAGCTGAAGCGAGAGGTGCCGATCGCCGTGGAGAAGACGCCCGCGCCCGATCTCTCTACGGCGGAGCATGACGTGTTTCGTGTGAGCTTCGCCACGTTCAACGGCAAGCGCGTCTACGGGTTCCTCGCCGTCCCGAAGGGCAAGGGACCGTTCCCCGTGTGCGTCAACGTGCCGGGCGCCGGACCCGGCGTGGTCGCCCCGGCGGGGAAGACGGTGCGCAAGGGCTGGATCAACATCACGATGAACATGCACTGCTTCCCCGTCGGACGGGACAAGAAGGAACAGAAGGCGCGCTACGACGCCTGGCTCTCCGACCTCTGGGTACGCGGCGGGGAGCCGAAGTACCAGCGTTTCGGATTCGCCGCCGGACGCGACAAGCCGATCTACCACGATGTCGTCACCGGCATGGTGCGCGCCCTAGACTGGCTGGCGGACGAACCGTATGCGGACGCCTCGCGGTTCGTCTACTGCGGATGCAGCCAGGGCGGCGGGTTCGGGATATACCTCACGTCGCTCTGGGGAAGGTTCAGGAAGTCGCTGATCCTCTGTCCCAACATGTGCGACATGCTCGCCTACAAGGCCGGACGTCAGCCCGGGAGCGAGCACATCATGCAGCAGACGCCGGAGCATCGGCCAGCGGCCGAACTGACCGCACCCTACTACGACGCCTGCAACTTCGCGCGCCTCATCCGCACGCCTGCGCGGATGGTATACGGCCTTTCGGACGACAATTGCCAGGTTGGGGGCGGTATCGCGGCCTTCAACGCGCTGGGCTCCGCCGACAAGGAGTTGCGCCTTCTGCCAGGTCTCGGGCACGGTTGGCACGCGGGCGGCTTCGAAGCGTGGCTGTTCGACATAAAGTAAAACATGGCATGGAAAGGCGTTCTATGAACAGGCGAGAATTCTTGTGGATGGCGGCGGGGGCGTCGGGCGCGGCCGTGCTGGGCGGCTGCCGAACGGTGGGCGTCCGCGACAACGCGGCGCTGCGCGCGGCGGTGGACGGCTACGTGGCAGAAGGGCTCTACCTGGGGCTCGCCTGCGTGTCCAACCGCGGCGACTTCTGCGTGAAGGGGAGGCGGACGCTTGAAGAGCCGGGCCTCCCCGTGACGGCGGACACGCTCTTCGACCTCGCGTCCGTGGGCAAGACCCACACCGCCGCGCTCTGCGCGCTCCTGTACGCGGACGGCAGGCTCGACGTGGACGCGCCGTTTACGAAGTACCTGCCGGAGCACGTCCTCGCGAAGGAGAATTGCCACATCACGGTGCGCGACCTCGCCACGCACTCCGGCGGGTTCGACAACTCCAAGCCCTACATGACGCCGGACGCGAAGAAGATGTTCGCGGAGCTCTACCGCAAGCGTCCCGTGTGGCCGCGCGGCACGCGCTTCTGCTACGCCTGCTCGAACTTCGTCTACCTCGGGCTGATCGTGGAGCGCCTCACGGGGATGGACCTTGACGCGGCGGCGAAGAAGATGCTGTGGGGCCCGCTCGGCATGAAACGCACCACTTGGCAGACGGTCGTCGACGACCCCGACGTCGCGGAGTATCCGCCGTCCACGTACGGCGGCGAGCGCCCGGGGGCGCGGAAGCGGAAGATCGGCGAGCGCAACGACACGTGCGCGCACCTCGCGCCGTGTCCAATGGGCAACGGCGCGAACTTCTCCACGGCGCCGGACATGCTCCTCTTCGTGACCGACCTCCTGCGCCGCGAACGCTTCCCCAAGGCGTACTACGACCTGCTGTTTGCGCCGTCGTTCGACGGGGACGGGCACCGGCGCAGCTTCGGCTGGGACATGACGGCGACGAAGTCGACGTTCACGTCCTGGACGAAGACCGGATTCTCCGACAAGGCCATCTGCCACACGGGCTGGACGGGTCCGGCGATCGCCGTCGACCCCGTGCGCGACTTCGCCGGTGTCGTCCTCGGCAACCGACTCGCCAGCAAGCAGAAGACGATGGGTCCGCGCCTGCGCCTCCTCGACCTCATGGCGTAGCGC
The DNA here is from genome assembly GCA_946631535.1 of uncultured Verrucomicrobiota bacterium. The sequence goes on along the minus strand of CAMPAF010000284.1, from coordinate 1,023 downwards.
CTCCCTGGGACATCTTGCCGGTTGTGGCTTCAGAAATCCGGGAACGATTTCGCAGTTACAAGCATTTTTCTTATACGGTGAAATGCTTGGCCCTGCATGGACCTTGTTGACGAAATAAGGCGCTCTTCGCCGCCGAAAAGAGCGAGCACGCCGCCTTCTTCCGCGCGCTGAACGACGTTTCCGACATTCCGCCGCCCAGTCTGTCGCAGTCCGCCTTCGCCTCGCGCCTCGTCGCCGCCACGCCGTCCCTCACGAAGCGCGCGGGGCATGTGGCCGTGCCGCTCTGGCTCAAGCGTGCCGCAGTACTTGCGGTCCTCTGCGGTGGCGCAGCCCTCGCCGCCTGGATCGGCACCACTATGGAGAGCCGCCATCTTGGCGGCGATTCTAACTGGGAAAGCCGCCATCTTGGCGGCGAAACTCCCACCCCTTCCCCCCACCCGAAGGAGAACCACCCGTGAAAGGCCTCATCATCGTCATCCACTGATTTGCAAGCAAAGGAACAAAAAATGAAACAGTTCACCTACCTCTCCACCATCCTGCTGGCCGCCGCCGTCATTGCCGATCCGGCCGATCCGCAGATCTCCAACGTCCGGCTGGAGCAGAACAGCGTCTCACGCCGCGTAACGGTCAAGTACGACCTCGACGAGGCGGCCGTCGTGACGATGGACGTGCTGACGAACGGCGTTTCCATCGGCGGCGCGAACATCCAGGCCGTGACCGGCGACTGTTTCAAGAAGGTAGCCGCCGGCAGCAACCATGTCGTCGAGTGGGCCCCCTACCTCTCATGGCCCGACCAGAAGTTCGGCGCGGGCGTCGTCTCCGTGCGCATGACGGCGTGGGCCTTGGACAACACGCCCGACTACATGGCGGTGGACATCACCGCGACGGGCGGCGCGGATACGCAAACCTACTACCCTGCCGCCGACTTCGTGCCGGGCGGCGTGACGAACGGCCTCTACAAGACCACCAAGCTCCTCATGCGCAAGATCATGGCCAAGGACGTGGAGTGGACGATGGGCTCGA
>CAMPAF010000283.1 GCA_946631535.1 uncultured Verrucomicrobiota bacterium | reverse complement strand
CACGTCCCGGTCACCGGATGATGACCGTGCAGCCCGAGTGTTTCGAGACGAGCAGTAAGGTCGTCGTGTTCTCGCCCGGATTGGCGCGCGGCACCACCGTGGACGTCAGACCGTAGGGCTTCCAGGGACGCAAGGCGGGCAGCATCGCGCGCACCGCCGCGGCCGACGTGTCCTTCACGGTCACGAGCGCATTGGTCAGCGCATGGCAGTTCTCCGGCACCACGTAACCTTCCGTGGACAAGGTCAGCGGCAACTTACCGCCGAACGAGGCGTCCAGCGTGAACGGCGTGTCCACGGCCGTGTTGCGGATGCCGTAGTTCGTCAGGTCGGCGTTCGCGGGATCGTGCGGCAGCACGAGCGAGGCCCCCGCGTCGATGTGCGTCTCCACGCCCGCAAGCGCGTCGGCATGGGCGATCTTCACGGTTCCGGACACGATCTCGAAGAGGTTGGAACCTGCGCGCGGCACGTCCGTCAGGGTGCCGTCGTCGTACGCCTCGTGCTTCATCGCGCCGCCGAGGACGAGCGTGCCGGGCCCCTCTTTCCACATCTTTCCGCTCAGCAGCAGCGGCCACTTCACGTCGAGCGCGCCCGTGCCCGTCACGTGGAAGCGCCCGGATCCCTTGATGTACACGCCCCGGTTCAGCCCGTCCGCCAGCGTCACGGTCGCGTTGTTCGTCACCGAAAGGCGCGCCAGCGTGGTCAGCGTGAGCGCGCGCGGGTCGAACGACGGCATCCGTCCGCCGAGGTTGCGTCCGTCGAGGACGTACAGCGTGGGGAAGAAGTTGTTGAAATTGTGGTAGGCGGGCCGCGTCTCGTCCGTCTTGACGAGGATAGCGCCGGTGTAGTTCGTATTGGGTCCGTCCAGGAGGAAGTTCGCCTTCGGCTGCCCCGTGCCGCCCCATCCCGCGAGGTGGGCGGGGGTGTCACCGTCAATCTCGCCCTTGATGACGAATGTCTGGTTGGCGTACGAACGGAGAGTCACCGGATGCACGCCGTCAGAATGGAAGAAATGGATTTTCGGCGCAACCAGACTGGATATGCTGTTGTTATGCCCCTGGCCGGTTCCGATCACGCCCCAGTCGCACCAGAATTCCGGCACCTCGAACGTCTGCGTCTGGATGATCAACGTGCCGTGGTTGACCCAGAATCCGGCGCACGGGAACGCAAATGGCTCGTTTGGCGTGTAGAGCGTGCGGAGGCTCAGGGCCGTACGGTAGAGCGCGCCCGTCGTATCGGGCCCCGGAATGCATTCTTGCCACCAGGCCGGGGCGTTCGTGAGCGAGGACGGCGCGCCGTTGAGGCCGTCGCGCTCCTTCTCGCCGGAATAAGAGCTTTGCTGGTACACGAACCCGTGCATGGAGGCGTAGAGCGTGCGTTCGCCCGTCTCGGGGTCGGCGTCCACCTCAAGATGCAGATCCAGGTTGTATTGAATGGCGCAGAACGTGATCTTGAAGTCGTCCGCCTCGAACGTGGAGTCGGCGGGGCCGGTGAGGATCGGAATGCGGTAATGCGTCGGGCCGCGGACGATGGGGCGCCACAGGATCTCGATTTTCCTGGGTCCCTTCCCGACCGTCAGCGCATCCGTCGCCCGCACATGCCAGAGCGCGCCGTTGGAGAGTTCCGTGCGCTGGTTTAACCAGAGAAAAGTTCCGTCCGCCAACGTCAGTTCTTTCACGGTCACCGTCTGGCCGTTCACCGGAAGGTAAAGCGATCCGCCGCTCTCGATGTGCAGTTTGGCGGCGCTCGTCGTCGTGCCCATATCCAGCTGAAGGCGCGTCCCGAAGTTCGTGTTGGCGGCATCATTCCCGTAGTTCGACTTCACGGTGATCGTGCCGGCGTATTCGGAGATGTCGTCGAGGCGGAACGTCGACCTCCAGGCGGAAACCGGGTTTCCCGTGTTGCCCAAGGTTCCCGTCCACGGCCCCAGGCGAAGCTGCGCGTTGGGCCCGCCCTTGAGCTTGCCCGCAATCCGAGCCGTGCCATTGGAATACTGCGCCTGCCCGAAGTGCATCACGAAAGGTTTCGCCGGATCTTCGGCAAGGATGGTCACGTCCGATGAAATCGTAAAGGTGCCTTGCGAGTTGAACCACCAGTTGCCGGACTTGAGCTTCAGGCCCTCGTTTGTGCACACAAGCGGCGAAGAGTCGTGCACGACTGTGCTGCTCGCGGTGTCCGTGCCGATCTGCAGCGAGTTTCCCTCGAACGTGACGCGGCCGAAACGGAGGCGCTGGTTGTCGAAGATCAGGTCGTCATTTGCCGTGGGAGTGCCCGAGCCCGGCTGATTGGACGCATCAAGCCAATACGTCATGTTCGTAAGAGCCGGCGTGCCCTGGCCAGATCCTGAGGTGACCTTCGTGTTGTCGGAATGCCACGTGACGTTACCGTAGGACGCGGCCGCGCCGAACACGACAACCCACGCGGCGATGCCCTTCAACACGCCGCGCGAAACGCGCTCGATCACTTCATCGTTCATCTCGACAACCTCCTCTGCGTTTTTCCTGTGTGGACAGTCTACCAAAATCCGCCCCCTCCGTCTAGCGCGCCGACGCCCAAATTCGCTCTTTGCAAAGGAGAAGCTCCCTCACATGCCGTTCCAGATTGGCATCGGAGGCGCGCGCCGCGCCACCACCGCCGCCGCATTCACGGCGGCGTCCAGGAGGACGTAGTCCATCGCGGGCACGCGCACGCCGTCGGCCTCGGCCAGCGCATCCGTGTGGTTCACGTAGACGCGGCTGCCGTCGCCGTACGTGACGCGCACCACGCCCGGCGCCACGTCTCGGTCACATTCAGAACTTACATCCGGTCAACCAAGAAGTTACTCCGTGTCGGCTTCATTTTCCCTTGAACCCGTCGACCAGGGCATGGAAGCGGTCGTTGTCCTTGTTCGGCACGGGCTTGCCCGTCGCCTCGTCGATCACCGTCTCCACGTTCCACCAGAGCGCCTCGCGGAAAGAGTGGTAGGTCCAGTCCCAGCCGTATTCCTCGAAGAGCGAGATGCAGTCCCTGAGATACTGTCCCGCTCCGGGCGCGTAGATGCAGGCGGAGAACTCGCCGACGTATATCTTGGCGTTGTGGCGCCGCTGGAATTCCACCACGGGCTTCAGCCATGTGCGCAGCTTCTCCTTGTCCACGCCGCGCGCAGGGTCGGGGTAGTGCCGCTCGGTGCCAGGTGCCGGACGCGGCGTACCGTTCGCCCCCTGGTGCGTAAAACTGCCCGGCTTGTACATGTGCACCTGGTAGATCACGTTGTCCATCTCCAGCGCCGCAAGGTATGCGAACGCCTGCGGTCCGCTCGCTTCGTTCGCCGCGAAGACGATGGTAACGTCCGGGTCGACCGCGCGGATGGCCTCCGCCGCGCGGCGCTGGAGGTTCCAGTAATCGCAGTCGGGCAACGCCCGGCGGCTCTGCGAGGGCTCGTTCATGAGGTCGTAGCCGTAGATGCCCTTGCGGCCCTTGAAGCGTTTCGCGATCCCGCGCCACGCCTCCACGAACCGGTCGGCGTATTCCTGCACGTAGAACACGTCGCCCGAACGGCCGTAGCCGCCCAGAGGCGGGTTGTGCAGGTCGAGCACCATCTGCATGTCGCGCTTCTCAAGCCAGCCGAGGACCTCCTCGGCGTGGACGAGGTTGCGCTCGAGCCATTCGTCCCAGTCGGCGAGCGTCGCGGCCCTCTTGCGCTTCCTCGACGCGAAACCGTTCATCTGCAGGCGGATGAGGTTCGCACCGTAGTTCTTCAGATCCTCGATGTCCTGCTCGGTGTTGCGGCACACGCCCCGGCCCATCACGCCGCGCATGCGTCCGCGCGCGGCGACGGCGGCGGGGTATTTCACCTGATAGCCGTTGTCCCGCATCGGGAAGAGCGGCGGCGCCTTGCGGAAACGGAACGAGGAAAGGTCGAACTCAAGGCGTCCGGACGTCTGCTGCAGCCCCAGAACCAGCTGCGGCTTCGGCGACGCGGCCACCGGCACTTCGCCGAACGAGACGGCCAGCTGCAGGTTCGTCCAGCCGAAGTCGCCCTCCTCCGGCGCCGAGGCGGCCGGATAACGACGATCCCCGTCCTGGGAATCGGTGTAGTGCAGCGAGAGCTTGACGCCGCGTGCCGGCCGCGGGTCGCGCACGACACGCGCGCCCCGGCACTTCACCTCGGCTTCGAGCTGGCACCACGTCCAGTCCGAGAGGTCGATCTGCTTCGTCGCATACGCGCAGACGTTTGACACGCCCGGCGGCACTTCCACGATGAGCCTGTCGCCCTCGATTCGCACGTACTTCGC
>CAMPAF010000282.1 GCA_946631535.1 uncultured Verrucomicrobiota bacterium | reverse complement strand
GTTTTTACCAGTTGTTCTGGTTGTTTCCAATCTCAAAACGCATGGGTGAAAAACGAGATGCGCCCGGCAAAGGCGCATCCGCGAATCGTGCAGAAACTACGAAGCATCCGCTAAAACGGTAGGGTCGCCTCGCCGAGGCGACCATAGACGCAAATGATCGGCACTGCAATTCAGCGTTGATGGCGGGTGGCGGACGGCGGTTCGGTTTGCTATAATCGCGTCCCGTGGACAGGGACCTGAAATTCTATATCGCCTTTATCGTCCTGCCGGCAGTGGCGCTTGCGGTAGGCGGCGTCCTGTTCTTGTGCGGCGAGGTCAGGCGCCAGCAGGAGGGTGCTAGGAACTGGCGCGAGATTCGCGGCGAGTACATGTCCACGCTCGCGCAGAACGTCCAGAGCGCGCTCAAGGACGCTAAAGGCAAGCAGGCGCGTATCTACGGACTGCGCGACATCCAGTCGAACCGGCTGGAGCGCGTGAAGGGCGTGTTCCTGTGGAAGAAAGGCGAAGGGGTCGTCTGGAGGGAGGGATTGTCGGAGGCCGTTTGCGCGGCATTCCCCACGAATGCCAGGTGGCATGCCGTCGGCACGACGAGCCTTTCGGCTCCGCGCGGCTGGACGGCTCCCGTCCCCAGCAACTTGGATATTGCAGTGGCGTGGGCGCGTCTCGGCGGCGGCGAGGTGGCTGCGCTGGAGGTGGATCTGCGCGACAATCTGACAGGAAGTGATCCTCGCTTGCTGTTTGCTGTCGGTTCCTGCATCGTGGCCCTTCTTTTCGTGATCCTTTTGGTCGGCGGCTTGCTGCTCGTGCGCGCGGCGCGGCGGGCGCGCGAGGAATCTGAACGCAAGACGACGTTCATCGACAACCTCTCGCACGAGCTGAAGGTGCCGCTCGCGGTCGTGCGCATGAAGGCGGAGCGGCTTCTTGACGGCAAGATCGCCGATCCGGCGAAGCTGCAGGCCGCCTATCGGACGATCGCTGACGAGAACGGCGAAGTGATCCGCCAGGTGGACGATCTGCTGGACCTCGTGCGCACGGGGAAGGGGACGCGCCGCTATGCGCGCAGCACGTTCGACCTCAATTCCGCAGTGCGTGACGCCGTCTCCGCGCTGCGCGACAGATTCGCTCAGGACGGCCTCGCGGTGACGATCGCGGATGGCAACGTCCGCGTCAACGCCGATGCTGACGCCGTCCGCCAGATCGTCCGCAACCTGCTGGACAACGCGGCGAAGTATGCCGCCGCGAAGGGGAGAGTGGACGTGGAGGTGTCGCATGCCGACGGTTGGGCGCGCGTGACGGTGTCCGACCATGGCGACGGCGTGCCGCCCGACCAGCGCGAGCGCATTTTCGAGAGGTTCTACCGCATAGACAACGACCTGACCCGCACGACCGGAGGCACGGGGATCGGCCTTAGCCTCGCGCGCTGCTTCGCGCGCGACATGGGCGGCGACGTGACCGTGGCCGCGCGGCAGGGGGGCGGAAGCATCTTTACGCTGGAACTGCCGGAGGAGACACATGGCTGAAATACTGATCGTAGAGGACCACGCGCCTTTCCGCGAGACGCTCGCGGAGACGCTTGCGGACGAGGGATACGCGGTCCGCCAGGCCGCAAACGGTGCGCAGGGGCTCGCCGCTTTCGCGGAGAAGCGGCCGAACCTCGTGCTGCTCGACGTGATGATGCCTGGGCGCGACGGCTATGCCGTCTGCGCGGAGATGCGCGCAAAGGATCCGCTCGTGCCGATCCTGATGCTGACGGCCAAGAACGCGGAGGACGACCGCGTGCGCGGACTGCGTCGCGGGGCGGACGACTACATCGACAAGACCGTGGGCACGCGGGAGCTGCTGGCGCGCATCGGCACGGCGCTGCGTCGCGCCGGAGCGATCTCGGAACGTTTGCCGGAGGAGAAGCCGACGCTTGGCGATTCGTTCATGGTCGGATCGCACCGTGTCGACGGCACACGCCTTTTCCTCATCGACGCTCGCGGCCGCGAGCAGGCGATCATGCCGCGCGAGGTGAAGATGCTCAGGTTCCTGGTGGAACGCGCCGGAGAGTCTGTCAGCCGCGAGGCGCTCATCAAGTTCCTCTGGGACGGCGAGTACGCCGGCACCACGCGCTCGATCGACCAGGCCGTCTGGCGCCTGCGCGAGAAACTGGGAAAAGACGGCAAGAAGATCGCGACGGTCCATGGCGCCGGCTATTCCTATCGGCCTTAGTGGCTGGTGCTTGGTAAAGAAATGGTCCCCTAACCTTTTAACCCTTTAACCCTTTAACCCTTTAACCTTTTAACCTTACCATGACAATCCTAGGAATAGACACATCTTTGAGATCATCGGGTTACGGCGTGCTCGTGACCGAGGGGTCGCGGATGCGTTCGCTGGAGGCGGGGCGCATCCGCAACGCGCCCAAGCTGCCGCTTTCGGAATGCCTGCGTGCGATACACGCCCGCGTGGCGGAGCTTATCGCGCAATACTCGCCGGACGTCGTCGCCATCGAAAGCGTCATCTACGGCAAGAACGCCGGCACGATGCTCGTGCTGGGCGAGGCGCGCGGCGCCGTCATCACGGCGGCGGCGGACGCGGGCCTGCCAATCTACGAGTACGAGCCGCGCCGCGTGAAGATGGCGGTGTGCGGCAACGGCCTTGCGGAGAAGGAGCAGGTGCAGCGCATGGTGAAGACGCTGCTCGGGCTTCAGGAACTGCCGCAGAACGACGCCGCGGACGCGCTGGCGATCGCCATCACGCACGCGCACTCGAACTCGCTATTGAACACAAATGTGCCAATCTAAGCAACGGGCGAGACGCCCGTTGTCTCAGTAACTGACTAGACCAGCTCGCGGGCCTTGGCGAACACGTTGTCCGCCGTGAAGCCGAACTCGACGGCCAGTTCCTTGTAGGGGCCGGACGCGCCGAAGGTCTCGAGCGTGACGTAGCGGGTGTTCGCCGCGTTGATCTGGTAGCGTTCCCAGCCGAACTTCACGCCGGCCTCCACGATCACGCGCTTCTCGCACGTGCCGGGGATCACGCTTTCGCGGTAGGAGAGAGGCTGCGCCTCGAAGAGCTCGCGGCAGGGCATCGAGACGACGCGCGCCGTGCGGCCGAGGTCGGCCAGCTTCTTGGCGGCCTCGATGCAGATCGACACCTCGGAGCCCGAGGCGATGAACATCACCTCCGGCAGCGGCCCGTTGTCCCAGATGACATACGCGCCCTTCGCCACCTTCTCCGGATCGACGCCTTCGAGGATCGGCAGGTTCTGGCGGGTCGTGAGGATGCACGAAGGCCCGTTCGAGCGCTTGAGCATCGCGAGCCACGCTGCGCCGGTCTCGTTCGCGTCCGCCGGGCGGAACACGGCCACGTTCGGCATCGCCCGCATGGCGGCGAGCTGCTCCACAGGCTCGTGGGTGGGGCCGTCCTCTCCCACGTAGAACGAGTCGTGGGAGAAGACGAAGAGGGATGGGATTCCCATCAGCGCCGCGAGGCGGATGGCCGGACGGCAGTAGTCGCTGAACACGAAGAACGTCGCGCCGAACGCGCGGAACCCGCCGTGGGCGACGATGCCGTTGACGATGGACGTCATCGCCAGTTCGCGGATGCCGAAGTGGAAGTTGCGGCCCGCGAAGGAGCCGGCGGCGATGTCGCCGAGGCCCTTGAGGTAGGTCTTGTTGGAGGGCGCGAGGTCGGCGCTGCCGCCCACGAGGTTCGGCACTGCCGCCGCGAGGGCGTTCATGACGGTGCCGCAGGCCGCGCGCGTGGCTACGGGCTTGGCGGGGTCGAACGCGGGGAGCTTCGAGGCGAGGTCGGCGGGAAGGGAGTTGCGCATCGCGGCGTCGCGCGCGGCGGCCTTCTCGGGATTCGCCGCCGCCCAGTCCTTGACGAGCTTCTTCCAGCGCAGGTTCATGCGGTGGCATGCCGCGCCGCGGTCCTCGAACCAGTCGTACACGTCGCCGGGAACGTCGAATGTCTTGACGGGATCGAAGCCGAGCGCGCGCTTGAGGCCGATCAGCTCCTCCTGGCCGAGCGGCGCGCCGTGGACGTCGGCCGTGTCGTGCTTCGTAGGCGCGCCCTGGCCGATGTGCGTCTTTGCGACGATGATGACGGGCTGGCCGGTCACCTTCATCGCCTTGCGGTATGCGCGGTCGATGGAGTCGAAGTCGTGTCCGTCGCACGCGAGCACCTTCCAGCCATAGCCCTCGAAGCGGAGCTTCACGTCGTCGGAGAGCGCGAGCTTCGTGCTGCCCTCGATGGTGATGCCGTTGTCGTCGTAGACCACCACGAGCTTGT
>CAMPAF010000281.1 GCA_946631535.1 uncultured Verrucomicrobiota bacterium | reverse complement strand
ATGGCGGGGAACCAGTCGAGCGGCGAGACGTCGATCGACATCTCCATCGCCTGCGCGGCGAAGCACTTGGCCTTCGTGATGCGCCACGACTCGCCCGAAGCCTTGGCTGCGGCCACTATTTCCGAGAGGCGCTTCTTGATTGCCTGCGTGCCGAGGCCTGTCGCCTTGTCGGTGACGTCCTGGCGGAACTTTCTGCGCAGGTACGTGTCGGTGTCGGTGATGTTGTCCACGTAGGGATCCCACCACGTGGTGTCGACGTAGCTGCGCTGCTTGCGCGCCGGCGCGGCGAACGCGCGCCAACCCAATGAGGTCGTGGCGGCAATCCCGCCCAAGAATGTCTTCCGTGTCGTCTTCATTGCCCTCTTCCAAATTTATATTTTCGATTTGTGAACAATTGTGGCAATTGTCATTGGTGAACAATTCAATTCTTCGGCGGCATCGTGTCCTTCATCCCGAGCGCCAGGTACTTCGAACGGGCGTAGTCATAGTACTCGAGGTCGACGACCGACTTCGCCGGGATGCCGAGCGAAGCGAGGTAGCGGTGGCGGGCGAGGATGTCCTCGCCGTCCGTGCAGCCTGGCACCACGAGGCAGCGCACCTCAAGCTTCGCCTTCGCCGCCACGAGCCGTTCAAGGTTCTTCTTGACGATGCGGTTCGAGACGCCGGTGTGCTTCACGTGCAGCGCGTCGTCCTCGGCCTTGTAGTCTGGCAGCCACATGTCCACGTACGGCATGAGCGCGTCGATGGCCGCCGGCGGGGCATAGAGCGACGTGTCCATGCACGTGTGCAGCCCCGCCGCCTTGAAGGCCTTGAAGAGCTCTACGTCCCACTCCCAGAAGAAGAGCGGCTCGCCGCCTGAGAGCGTCACGCCGCCGCCTGACTGGTCGTAGAACGCCTTGTCCTCGAGCGCCTTCGCCACGATCTCGCCAATCGTCATCGGCTTGCCGTAGAGCTTCAGCGCGCGCGTGGGGCACGTTGCCTCGTCCATCGTGCACTTCTCGTGGTGCTGGCACAGGTGCTGGAACCTCGCCCACTGCGCCTCTGGCTTGATGGACTCGGGGTTGTGGCACCACACGCACTTGAGAGGGCACCCCTTCACGAAGAAGGTGGTGCGGATTCCCGGCCCGTCGTAGATGGCCATCCGCTTCGTGTCAAGCATCAGCGGAGTCTTCATTGTTTTTTTCATTGCGTGTCCTATCCTGCCTCAATTCATGGCATCTTCCTATAGCGCCGACAACTATGGCTAGTTTGGATGCAATTATCTCAAAATCGCGAACGGATGTCTAGCGCCCTAAAACGAACCGGGGCATGGTCACACCTTGTAGGTAAGCTTGATGTGCGTTCTGTACATGAGCCAGCATACGGCATCGAACAGCCGTTGCGGGAGAATACGGTACAGACAGTACTGCACCTTGTATTCGAACGGCATCGGACGCGTCTGCTCGGCGGCCTCCGCCAGGTCTGCCGCACGAGCGGCAGCGCGGTAGCGTTCACGCATCGGATGATGCGAGCTGGTGAACCATGGGCGGCCAAGAGTCTGCCCCGAGAAGTGGTATATGGCCGCACCTTGGCGCGCCTCGTCATACGCCTCTGGCGAAAACAGGAGCGTTTCCCCCTCGCCTACAATCCGCCGCACGCCTTTGTAGGACAGCATGAAGAACTGCGAGAGGAAGTTCCACTTTGGATCAAGCGGCCTCGTCTCCTGCGGAAAGACGCGGACGATGATGTCCTGATCCCCAAGCGGATTGGGACCGCTGGGATGCGCCAGCTCGTCAAGGATGCGTTCCGTGCAACGATGGGAACGCCATGCCTCAAGGTCTATCAACATCACGCCGGAATTGAAGTACGGTAGTTCCGCCGGATGTCGCACATGCCGCTTGTAGTGGTGGAGAACGCAATCGTACCCGAGCGCAAACGGCTTGCCCTGGAGGTCAACGGCGAACAGCTCATCGAGGGGACCGTCCACAAGCGTATCGCAGTCCAGGTAGAGCACCATGCCATCCTCCTCAAGCACGTCCGGAAGGAATACCCGCGCGTATGCCGCGTAGGAAGTGTAAGGGCAAACGCCCTGCTCGACCAATTTCCCGATGGCAGGACTGACATCCCTGTAGAGGAACTCGCCGCCGGCTTTCTCGACGCGGGACCGGACCAGCTCCTGCGCCTCGTTTTCCAGATTGTAGCCCAGGAGCAATATCCGCGCTCCCGGATTGTGCCTAAGCGCGGAGACGGCACTGACCGCAGTCAGCGAAGCATAGTTCCTGTCGCAGGCATAGGCGATTGTCATCTGCATCCAGCCTCAGGCGGAAACCACCGTGCGGTCGAAGCGGTCGAGGATGCGCATCGACTCGTCGTGCGCCTCCAGCAGGTAGACGCGGTAAGCATCGCCTCCGGGCAGCACCTTCACAACCACGTGCGCCGGACCCTTCGTCGCGATGCTCTTCATGAAGTCGCGCCCCTTGTAGCGCTCTGCCTGGCACTTCGGCATCAGGTTGGGCAGGATCAGCGGATCGAAGCCGGCGTGTATCTCGCGCGAGGCCATCCGCGAGAGCGTCTGCTCCACCACCTGTCCAGGGCACCAGATGCACGACACGTACGCCTGCGCGCGAACGGCGCGAACGAACGCCTCGCTCATCGCGTTGGAGCAGCCGTGGTGGTTCATCTTGCAGAGCGTCACCGGCCCCACGCGCGCGCCCACCATGTCCTCGTAGGCGAGGCCCGGGTCCTTCTTCGACTTGGGGATGTTCTGCGTGTCGCCGCCCGACCAGAACCTGAACTTGCCGTACTGCATCACGAACCCGAGCGAAAGCGTGTTCTCGGCGATGCGCTTTGCGCCTGTCTGCGCCACGTATTCGCCGACGAGGTCGCGCTCGCCATCCTTCCCATCCCACAGGCGCCCGTTCGCGCAGATGTTGCGGATCGAGAAGTTCGCGTACTTTCCGGGATCGCGCTGGAGGGCGATCTGGTTGAGCGCGCCCACCTTGAACGGCTCGCAGACAAGCCCCTTCCCCTTCTGCACATCCAGCCAGTCCGACACCAGCTTGATGCACGAGTCGTTGCCGCCGTACATGCCCTTGTTAGGGTACTGGTGGTCGAAGTAGCGCTTGAACCCGAAGTCCTGCGCCACGCAGAGGAAGCCGTTGATGCGGGTCCCGTCCGCGAGCGTCTTGTATCGGAAGCTCGCGCCAGGCGTCTCCGCGCGATCGAATGTCGAGTGGCCGATGTGGTCGCCGTGCCAGTGGGAGAACATCAGGTAGTCGATGACCTTCTCTTGATACACGCGCTGCACGTAGCGGCTCATCCACTCGCCGCCCAGGCGTTCTGGCGACGGCAGGAGAGGCACGTTCGCGAGGTCGCGCGGACGGTAGAAGTCGCCAGTGTCGTTCAGGATGGCCGTGCCGTCCGGCAGGCGGTAGAACATGTTCTCGCCGCACCCGGTGTACACGAAGTGCAGGTCCAGCTCGCCAGGCTTCCAGCCCGGATAGATGTCGCCCGCGCCAGCCTCCGCGCGTCCAGTGATGCCGAACGCCCCCGCGAAGCTCGCCGCCGCGCAGGACTTGATGAATGTACGCCTTGTGCTCTTCATGTCCTTTTCTCCTGTGTCAAATCGATGCCTCATTCTACCAAAAACCTCTCGCTCAGTGAATTTGTCACATCACCGCATGGTGCAGGTGTACTTGCCGGTACCTTCGGCGATCTCCACCTTGGCGCCTGACACGTTCTCGAGCTTCAGCTCCGGACGCCCGTCCCAACTGCGCGCGAGCGGCGCCGAAACGCCGGTCACCGTCACGTTGGTGAGCGCGAGCGTCCGCACGTTCGCCACGGAGAACACCTCCGGCTGCGGCTCCGAGAAGCCGAGCGTGCAGTCCACCATCGCGAAGTCGAGCGGCAGGTCCTTCTCCTCGTTGGTTCCGCCGTTGAGGGCGAGCGGACGCCAGAGGCCCGTCGCCCGCACGTTCTCGAAGCGGATGTCCGCGAGCGGCCGCGCGTGCTGCCATGTCTCCCCGCCGAAGTTGTAGCGGATGAAGCGTGCGCAGTTCTCCACGCGGCAGTTGCGCACCAGTATGTTTCCCGGCTGATCCGGGACGGGCGTCGTGAAGTCGCAGAAGTAGAGGAAGAACGTTGCCATCGAGTGGCGTCCCGGCACGGTTGCAGGATCCCACAGGCCGTCCTTCTTGGCCTGCGGCGAGAGCGAGCCGCGGAAGAGGTATTCGCACGGACCGTGCGCATGGCAGTCCTCGATGACGATGTCGCGCCCGCCCAGGCGGAACGCGCTGCACGCGCT
>CAMPAF010000280.1 GCA_946631535.1 uncultured Verrucomicrobiota bacterium | reverse complement strand
TCGATGCGAACGGCAAGCCGGTCGTGAAGCTTCCGGCTTTAGTGAACACCGAAGGCGCGACGGTGACGGTGCTTGCGACGGAAGACCTCAACGACTGGTCTGACGCGAAGCTCGTTCCGATGGCGATCGACAGGAATGACGGCACCTGGAAACCCGCCGAGTCCCTTGCCGATCCAGATTTCGTCTATCCGCCGAAGATGTTCTTCCGCTGGTGCATCGATCTCGAGCGCGTGGACTAATGACCGGTCCACCATGCCAAACGCCCCTGGACAGCCGGGTGTCCAGGGGCGTTGGTGGCCTTGAGGCAGGTTTGGGCTTTAGCCCAGCTTGTCCATCGTGAGGACGGGCAGGTCGGCCGTGCGGGTCATGCGCATCGGCTTGAGCGCCGTCGTGTCGAAGGCGAAGCCGTCGGGGCCGAGCGGCCACACGACAGGGGCGGTGTTGAGGATCGTCGCCCTGAAGCCCTGCATCGTCGCGGCCTTGTTGCCGGTGTGCGACGAGTTGCACGCCTCGTTCTCGATGACGAACGGGTACTTGAATCCCTTGGCCATGAGGTTCTGGAGGAACCTCGTCCAGTCCAGCGAGTCGCTGCCGCCGAAGCCCGGCAGGCGCGGCTCGTAGTTCATGCGCGCCCACTCGTTCGCGGCGATCGGCACTCCGGCCCTCTTGGCGAGCTCGGGGTCGACCACCTGCTCGGGATAGAGGCGGCCCCAGTGGACGGCATCGGACGACTTCGGGAAGTTGCGCGTGCCCTTGATGTGGATGCGCCGGAGTCTCTTGAAGTCCATCGCGTTGATTACGTCCGTCGGGTCGATGTGCTGCCAGATGTCGTGCGAGGGATCGTACGTCTCGGCGAGCGCCTTCGACGGCACCAGGGCGTACATCAGCTTGCGGGCCGCGAGGCAGCCGGGCAGGTTGTTGTAGGCGTCGGGCGCGGTGGCGGGCTGCCAGCCCTCCATTGGGCAGTTCTCGAAGCACAGCGTCACACCGAGGTCTTCGGCGTACTTCGCGATGGGCGAGAACACCTTCTTGAACTTCTCGAGGTTCTTCTCGAAACCGCGGTCCTGGCGACCCAGCACGTGGTCGTAGCCCACGAAGGAGCCGCACACCACGTCGTTCGCGTCGCCGCCCAGGAGGGCCGCGATGCGGATGAGCTTGAGGATATGGTTCTGGTTGTTGACCTGCTGGGCGGGATCGCCACCGATGAGGTTGTCGTACGCGCCCACGGAGACGCGTAGGCCGGTCTCGTTGCAGCGGGCGACCACCTTCTTCGCGGCCTCGAGGTCGAAGGTCTCGTAGTCGAGGTGCGTGGCGGTGTGGTCCTTGCGGTCGGAGTCGCGCCGGAACACGCAGAGCTCGAGGCCCTGCGCGCCGACGGAGAGCGCCCGCTGGACGACCTGCTCGAACGATTCACCGGGGAAGGCGGAGGTCATGAGCCAGATGGGGTTGTTCATCGGCCTGGGAGCGCCCTGGCCGAAGCCAGGGTACTCCAGGCCGAACGCCCGTCTTCCGGAAATCGCGGCCATGGCGGCGAACGCCGCGGCGGACTTGAAGAAATCGCGTCGGTTCATGTTCGTTTCCTCAGAACTTGAAGCCCTGGCGGATGACAGGCTTGACAAGCGTGTTCGCGGCGTCGCAGTCGAAGCGCTGCTTCTTCGTGCACCACTTCAGCTTGCCGGGCACCTGCTGGGCGACGGTGCCCACCAGGATGCCTTCCATGAGCGGGATGGAGTACTCCACGTCGGCGTAGCAGCGCGAATGCGTCTCGGCGAACATGGGGCTCGTGCCGTTGATGGCGGTGAGGAACTCGATGTAGTGCCCGTCGGCGGAGAGGGAGGCCGCGCCGGAGGACTTGTCCATGCCGCCTGCGGCAGCGCCCTGGCAGCGCGGAAGCGTCACCGGGATCGCCTTGCACGCCTCGTGGTCCTTCGTGTTCTTGGCGACCTTCTCGCCGTTGAGCGCGATGAACGCGTCCTGGCCGTAGTCGGCACAGGAGCAGAGGATGCCCTTGGAGCCGACGACGAGGCAGCCCGTGCGCGGCACCTTGCCCTTGTACTGGTCCATGGCAACGACCGCCGGCATCAGGTCGGCGAGCTTCTTGTCGCCGTCCTTCTGCTGGTCGCCGTCGTACCAGTAGAGCGTCACCTCAGGCAGCTTCACGCCGGGGCGCGCCTTGCTCTCGCGGGCGGCGTAGGTGAGCTTGACCGTGGACTTGGTGGGGAACGCGACCGAGTTGGACTCCTCGATCTGCGTGCACTCGGCGTCCTTCACGATGCCGAGCTCGAGGCCGCGGAAGGGCAGGTTCATGGTGTGGCACGCCATGTCGCCGAACGCGCCGGCGCCGAAGTCGAAATAGCCGCGCCAGTTGAAGCGGTGGAAGATGCCGGTGGCGAACCTCGCCTCGGGCGTGCCAGCGTCGTAGGGCTTGCGGTAGGGACGGCCGGCGGCGACGCCGAGCCAGGCGTTCCAGTCGAGGCCGGCCGGCACGGGGACGATGTCGCGCGTGGTGGCGGCCTTCATGGCGGTGAAGCCCTGCGGCCAGATCGGACGGTTGGTCCACACGTGGACCTCCTTCACGTCGCCGAGGATGCCGCTCTGCAGGATCTCGACGTTGCGGCGGAAGCCGTCGCCGCCCGATCCCTGGTTGCCGAGCTGCGTGATGACGCCGCACTCCTTCGCCGTGTCGCCGAAGTACTTTGCCTCCCAGAGGGTGCGGACGAGCGGCTTCTGCACGTACACGTGTATGCCCATCTTCATCGCGCGCACGGCGATGGCGGCGTGCATGTGGTCGGGCGTCGAGACGGTCATCGCCTGGATCTGGAGCTTGTTCTGGTCGTCCAGCATCTTACGGTAGTCCGTGTAGAACGGAATCTTGGAGAGGTCGAGGTCGAAGGCGATCTTGCCCTTCGCGCGCTGCTTGTTGAAGGTGTCCTGGGCGGCTTTCAGCATGGTCGCGTCGGCGTCGCACATGGCGACGAGCTCCGCGAGGCCGCTCTTGATCATTGGTAGCCAGTCCGAGAAGCCCTTGCCCATGACGCCGACCGCCGCTAGGCGGATCTTGCCGCATCCCTTGCACAGGCTTGCACAGCCGCTGAACGTCCCAATGGCCGACACGCTGGCCGCACCGATGAGGAAGTTTCTCCTGTTCGTTTCGAACTTCATCTTGTTTTTCCTTTTGTTGTGTTTAGGTGATCACCTTTTTGCGTGAAGTCACGTTCATCATTTTACCCGAAAACGCGCCTGTCGGCAAGCGCGCTTTCGTCTTATGTTTGCGCTCCCTTCCGCGCGGTAGGGGGCGGGCTTCATTTTGTGCTCTGTCCACTTCCCCGTATTATGGTATAATGCTCGCGAACTTTCGGAACAAAGGAGCATTGGCATGAAAAGACTGATGATGATGGTGGCGCTGGTGTCGGCGATGTGCGCAGTGGCGGCGGAGTCTCCGCGCGTCCTCTCGCACCGCGGCGGGCGCGCGGAGTACGACGACAACGCGGCGGGCGGCTTCAAGAAGTGCCTCGATGCGGGCGTGACTGGATTCGAGACTGACATCCGCATGACGAAGGACCTCAAGCTGGTCATCATGCACGACGCGAAGGTCGAGCGCACGACGGAGGGCAAGGGCGTCGTCGAGGAGATGACGTTCGACGAGGTGACGGGCCTCGTGATGAAGCGTTCCCGCGAGAAGTCGCCGAGCGTCCAGCAGGTGATGGACGTCTTCAAGGGCCGCGCCGACGTGGACATCGAGCTGGAGATGAAGGCCGGCGGCAAGTTCTACGAGGGCGAGAACATGGAAATCTACTGCCGCAAGCTGCACGACATGGCGGTGGCGACGCTCAAGCCCGGCACGTACACCTTCACCTCCTTCAACCCCAAGGCGCTGACGACGATGAAGCGCCTGTTCCCCGACGCGCCCACCGGCTACATCCGCGGCGAGGCGCTGACGAAGGACTTCGTGGATACGGCCAAGTCGCTCGGCTGCTGCCGCGTGGCGCCGCTCATGAAGGACAAGAAGGGTCGCGTGACAGACAAGGAGATCGTGGACTACGCCCACGACAACGGCATGAAGGTGACAGGATGGATGGTGCAGAACATCGAGACTTGGAAGGTCGCCAAGGCGGCCGGATGCGACTGCACGACGTCCGACTATCCGATGGCGCTGCTCGCCGAGATCCGCAAGGCCAAGTGAACGTTTGGACAACCGACGCAAGAAACGACCAAGAGAGGAAAATGCGATGAAGAAAGCTGATATCGGTTTGATCGGGCTCGCCGTGATGGGCGAGAACCTCA
>CAMPAF010000279.1 GCA_946631535.1 uncultured Verrucomicrobiota bacterium | reverse complement strand
CCAGTTGTGGTCGAGGTCCTCCGCGAGGCGCGCCTCGTTGAGCTCTAGCTTGCCGAGGCCCTTGAGCGTGGAGGCCGCCGCCACGAGCGCGTAGCCGAACGCGACGCCCATGTTGCGCAGCACCGTGGAGTCCGTGAGGTCGCGCTGCATCCGCGAGATGGGCAGCTTGCGCGCGAGGAAGCCGAACACGGCGTTCGCGAGGCCGAGGTTGCCTTCCGAGTTCTCGAAGTCGATGGGGTTCACCTTGTGCGGCATCGTGGAGGAGCCGATCTCGCCCTTCACGGTCCTCTGCTTGAAGTAGCCCATCGAGACGTAGGTCCACACGTCGCGGTCGAAGTCGATGAGGATCGTGTTCCAGCGCTGGAGGGCGTCGAACAGCTCGGCCATTCCGTCGTGCGGCTCGATCTGGATCGTGAGGCGGTTCTGGCGGAGGCCGAAGCCCTCGATCACGCCGCGCGCGAGCGCCTCCCAGTCGAGGTCCGGATATGCGGAGAGGTGGGCGTTGAAGTTGCCCACCGCCCCGTTCATCTTGGCGGGGAGGACGATGCGGTCGATCTCGTCCTGCTGGCGGCGGAGGCGCGCGACGACGACGGCCAGCTCCTTTCCGAGCGTGGTGGGCGAGGCCGGCTGGCCGTGCGTGTGCGCGAGCATCGGCACTGCCGCGAACGCGTGCGCCATCTCCGCGATCTTGTCCGTCACCGCGTCCTGCGCCGCGCGGAGGACCTTCAGGCCGTCGCGCAGCATGAGCGCGTGGGACATGTTGTTGATGTCCTCGCTCGTGCAGCCGAAGTGTACGAACTCGCCGCGCCGCTCAAGCGACGTGCCCTTGATCTTCTCCTTGATGAAGTACTCCACGGCCTTCACGTCGTGGTTCGTCGTCTTCTCGATGTCCTTCACGCGCTGGGCGTCGGCCACGCTGAAGCTGTCCGCGATTCCCGCGAGGAGCGCCGCCTCGTCCGCCGCGAGCGGCGGGCACTCCGGGATGCCGGGATGCGCGCAGAGCGCCGCGAGCCACGCGCACTCCACCGCCACGCGCCGCTTCACGAGACCATATTCCGAGAACACGTCCCGCAAGGCCTCCACCTTGGAACCGTACCGCCCGTCGAGGGGCGAAATCGCCGTCAGCTGATCAATTGCCGCCATCGTCTTTACTCCTGTCGCGGATAGTTTACCACAAACCCACCTGCGGGTGAAGGGTACAGCTTGAGACGTCGGCATTCCCGGCACTCCCGATTATGCTATAATCTCCGCATGCTTGAGGAACTGAAAGAGAAGGTCTGCGCGGCGAACCTCGCGCTCGTGCGCCACGGGCTCGTCACGCTCACATGGGGCAACGCCTCCGCGATCGACCGAGAGAAGGGACTCGCCGTCATCAAGCCGAGCGGCGTCGACTACGCCTCGATGAGTCCAGAAGACATGGTGGTCGTGGACATGGACGGCAAGGTGGCGGAGGGACGCTACCGCCCATCCAGCGACACTCCCACGCATCTCGTGCTGTACAAGGCGTTTCCGGCCATAGGCGGCGTCGTGCACACGCATTCCGCACACGCGACCGCATGGGCGCAGGCCGCACGCCCTATCCCCAACCTCGGCACCACCCATGCGGACACCTTCCACACCGACGTGCCGGTAACGGACGAAATCCCGGACGACCGCATACGCGCCGCGTACGAAGAAGCCACCGGCGACACCATCGTCGAGACCTTCCGCCGCCTGGGCATCGATCCGGACGAAACCCCCGCCGCCATTGCCGTCCACCACGGCCCGTTCACGTGGGGCCGCACGGTCGAGAAGGCGGTTGAGAACGCCGTCGTGCTGGAGGAGGTGGCGAAGATCGCCGCCCTCACGGTCGCGCTCAACCCTTCCGCGCAGATGAATCCCGCCCTCGTGGAGAAGCACTACTCCCGCAAGCATGGCCCGAACGCCTACTACGGGCAGATCGCCAGATGACCGCGCGCACCTACACGCACCGCGCGATGGACACCGAGTTCCGCGTGTCCTTCGGCGAGGACGAGGACGAGACCCTGTGCGGCTCGGCCGCCGCCGTCGCGTTCGAGCGCATCGACGCCATAGAGTCCCTGCTCAGCCGCTTCAACGACACGAGCGACGTGGCCATGATACGCGCGCTCCGCCCGGGACAGGTTGCCGTGGTCGCTCCGGAGACGATGTCCGTGCTCGTGGAGAGCGCGCGCGTGTGCGCCGACACGGGCGGCGCCTTCGACCCCACCGTCGGCGCGATCATGGCAAAGATGCCACGCGGGAAGGACGGGAGGGTCGCGCTCCCGCGCGACCGTTCCACCATCTCCGATCTCCTGGCCCGCGGAGGGATGCAGCGGCTCGTGCTCGACGTGGAGCATCTGAGTCTTGCGGTCAAGCCCGACCGCCTCGGACGCGACACGCCGCTCGAGCTGGACTTCGGCGGCATAGGCAAGGGCTTCGCGCTGGACGAATGCCGCAAGCTCCTCGCTGGCGAGCAGTTCGGGATATCCAGTTTCCTGCTCGACGCCGGCACCTCCACGCAGTGGGCGCAAGGAGCAGGCTGGAAGCTCGGCGTTGGCGGCGAATGGAAGGGCCGCACGCGGCTCGATACCACGATGGAAGTCCGCAACGCGGCGCTCTCCGGCTCGGGGTTCGAGCTTCAGGGCGAGCATGTGGTGGACGTGCGGCGGCAAGGTGCCGCGCGACGCTGGGCGCAGGCGTGGGCATTGTGTCCGCGTTCCGCCGCCATGGCCGACGCGCTGACGACCGCAGCGCTCGCGCTCTCACCGCGCGAGCTGGCCGATGCCGCACGCGCGCTCGGCGCGCGAATCCTCGTGGCGCGCCGCCAGCCGACGATCCTGGACAAAATGCGCGACCCGCTCGTCTGGTACGGCTGACCAGGTCGCCGGAGAAGCTTGCGCTTGCCTCTCAACTGACGATGTTGACACGCTGGGATTCCAGCGAGAGGCCTTTTCTTGCAAGCAAATCGATCCCAGAACAGCGCTGGAAACTGGCCATCTCCAGCTCGCCGCTCAGCAGGTCCGCCAGGAAGTCCGCGCATTTTCCGCCGTTCTCGAAATGCAGTTCCAGCCCATCGCGGTACTGCCCGCCACGGGCAGCCGCATTCTCAAGCTTCACCAGCGCCTCGGCCACGCGCTTGCCCATGTTGCCGGCCGCGTACGGCGACAGCGTCAAGACGAATTCCGCGCCTTCGCGGCGTATGGTCATCCCCGCTTCCAACGCCTGCTCCCTGCGCCTCTCCCCCGAGAAGACACGCCCTGCCACGGCCGAACGGACCGTTCCGCGCGTCATTCCCAGACTGAACGTCACCATCGCGTCAGGCTCGGTCATGCTTGAAACAAGCGCGCTTGTGCGGCGCAACGGTCATGCCGCTTTGCACGGCGCCGATGAGCGAGGCCTTTCCAAGGTCGTGCAGTTCGCCGCCACTGCCGTATGACACCAGGCATGCCTAGGCCATTGCCTCGAGCGCGGCGGCACGCTCGTCGGCCAGGACGCCACCCACCTTCAATTTGCTCCAGAAACCGAAGTTGCACAGTATGTTTTCCTTGATCGCCTTCACGCTTGAGCTGGAATAGTCCGCCTGCACCGTCTCGCTGGGCAGCTCCAGCTTGCGGCTTTCCAGCGAATGAACCGTCTCGATCTTCAACGTCATGGCCGTATCCTCCACAAGAAAAGTGCCAAGAGCCCCAAGACTCTTTCACAGCGACTACACTTTGAAACGGGGTTGGTTACAGGAATTCAGACTTTCATCATGAAATCCTGCGCACCATCTCCATTCGCGGAACCGTCATTCTCCGAGAGCAAGTCCCGCAAGTGTTCCTGAACCCGCTCGGCGGCCGTCACAAAATCATCGAATGCGTTCCCAAAGCCCGTGGAATCCAGCTGTTCGGGAGATTGCTGCCACAGCAGGTAGATGACATCGGCCGCCTCGTCGTACGAAAGCGCGCAGCAAGGCGGCAAGGCCCCCGCCCCGTTCAAGGCCAGCGCCTGCGACAGAACCTCCAGTCGCTGCGCATCGTCAAGGCCGGCCAGTTCGAGAAGCATTGCCGGAAATCACACCCCCGCGTGAAGCCGCCGAAGCCAACGGCCGTGTCGTGACGGTCACGCGGTCCCGCCACGACACGGCATCGAGTTCTAGAGGCACGAAGCCGCGAGCTCTTCGAGCGTCACGACGTTGAGCTTGCCGTACTTCACGAGCACGCGCTTCGTGTAGGCGGAGGCCACGACGATGCGGTCCTTCTTCGGATCGTCCGCGCGCGCGGCCACGTATTCGGCGAGCTTCTTGACG
>CAMPAF010000278.1 GCA_946631535.1 uncultured Verrucomicrobiota bacterium | reverse complement strand
TACGCTTCAAGCTCCACTGCGCGACGCTCTACTCGTTCTGGGTGTCGCCCTCCGATCGCGGTGAGTCGCGCGGCTATGTCGCCGCAGGCGGCCCCGCCTACAAGGGGCTGAAGGATCTCTGAAGAACGCGCCCTACTGCTGAAGGGCGTTGAGGAGTTCCGCGACAAGGCGGCCGGAGACGAGGAGGCTTTCCGCGGATATCTTGTCGAGCGTGTCGTTCGGCGTGTGCCACCAGTCGTTAAGCCCTGGCGCGCTGCCAAAGTCGAAGTCGATCAGGTCGATGGCGGGATAGCCGAGGTCGAGGAACGCCGAATGGTCGTCCTTCACCACGATGCCGTCCTTGTAGACGATCTTCTTTTCCGCGCCGATGCGCTTGGCGGCGGCGAGCGCGATGTCCTTCAGGACTGGAGTCGTGTTTGCCGGAAGGGTGATGTTGAGGTTCTTGTCGCCAAGCATGTCGACGCATATCGCCGCCTTGACGGCGCGGTTGCGCGCGCGGTAGGAATTGGCCAGGCGGCGCGAACCCTGGAACCCGTCGTTCGGGCCGTATGCCTTGCGGCACTCCTCGCCGTCGGTCCAGACGAGAGCGATGCTCTCTGGCTGGCGGCCTGAGCGCCGGAGCGCGGACGCAAGGGCGACGAGCAGTCCGGAAGTAGATGCCCCGTCGTTCGCGCCCTGGAAACCTTCGCCGATGTTGGGCATGGTGTCGAAGTGCGACATGACGACGATCCAGGCGGCGTTCGTATTCGTGCCAGGGAACTCGACCATGACGTTGGCGAAGGGTCTTTCGCCGTCCGGGGTCGGCGCGCGGAACTTGTCGAGGGATGCGTCGACGCCGATGCGGCTCACGCGGTCGAGGATCCAGTTCGCCGCCAGGCGCCCGCGCATTGTTCCCGCGTCGCGCGGCGTGCAACGTCCGATCAGGTTCGAGGCCGCGGCAAGCGCGGCATGCGCATCAGCTTCCGTGAATTCGATCGGCACGGCAAGGGATGAAAGGGGAAAGAGCGAAAGGCAAGAGGCGAGGAGGGCGGCGACAATCGACATTCGGCGACCGACGGCCGAAGCGACAATCAACATTCGACATTCGGCATCCGACATCCGGCATCCCTCACTAACCACAAGCCACTAACCACTGCTAATCCATCTTCACGCCGATCATGGCCAATATGCGGTCAAGGTCGTCGTTGTCGATGAAGTCGATCTCGAGGAGCCCCTTGGTGTGCTTGCCGTTGGCGTGGGTCATCCCGCTCGTGAGGCGGACGGCGCAGCCGAGCACCTTGTGTATCTCCTCTGCGAGCTGGCGGACGTAGCTTTCTGGGATGTCCGGAACACCGGCCTTGCGTTCGACGACCGGGGCGTGGAGCTTGGCGATGCGGCGCTCCAGCTCGCGGACGGTGAGTCCGCCCTCGGGCTCGCCGGTGCGCGGGTTCGGGGTAGGGGCGCACTCGCGGGCGAGGCGGCGGATCTCGGCAGGGTTGTCGAGCGAGAGCAGCACTTTCGCGTGCCCTGTGGAGATGGCCTTCTTGCGCAGGAGGTCCTGCACATCGTCCGGCAGCTCCAGCAGGCGGAGCGAGTGTGCGACCGTGGCGCGGTTCTTG
Organism: uncultured Verrucomicrobiota bacterium; assembly: GCA_946631535.1. The sequence goes on along the minus strand of CAMPAF010000278.1, from coordinate 2,716 downwards.
CCGACGCGGTCGGCGACCTCCGACTGGGTGAGGTTGAAGGTGGAGACGAGCGTGCGGTAACCCTCCGCCTCTTCCACGGGGTTCAGGTCGTCGCGCTGTGCGTTCTCGGTGATGGTCATCGTGGCGGCCGTGGCGTCGTTCACGTTCTTCAGCGTCACGGGGACGAGCTTGATGCCTGCCAAGAGGGCGGCGCGCAGGCGGCGCTCGCCGCAGATGAGTTCCAGCTTGCCGTCATCGCGGCGGCGGCAGGTGAGCGGTTGGATGATGCCGTTCGTGCGCAGCGAGTCGGCCAGTTCCTGCAGCGACTCCGCCGAGAATTCCGAGCGCGGCTGGTACGGGCTGCGCTCGATGTCAGCGGCGGGAACCTGGAGGACGCGCTCCGTCTCGGCCAAGGCCGGTGCGGCTGGGGCCTGCGGCGTCGTAGCGAACGGGTTGCTCACGCGGTCCGGCTGGGCCGGAGGCTTGGGCGGCACGATCAGGGCGTCGAGGCCGCGGCCCATGCGGCCGAGGCCGCCGGTCTTGTGCTGCGACTTCAGCGCGGCGCGCGTAGGCGGCTTGTTGCCTGACGCCTTCTTGAGGAACGGGTTGGACGGCTTCTTCGCGCTCATGGGTACATCCCTGGTTGGTTGAGGCCGGTGTTTTCCGGGAGGCCAAACATTACGTTCATGTTCTGGAGGGCCTGGCCTGCCTGGCCCTTCATGAGGTTGTCGATGATCGAGACGATGCGGAGCTTGCGCGTGCGCGCGTCGACGGAGACGACGATGTCGCAGAAGTTGGTGCCGCGCACGCTCATCGTGCCTACGGCAGCAGTGGAGGGGAGGACGCGTACGAAGCCGCTATCCGCGTAGAACTTCCGGTAGATGTCAAGCACGTCCGCCTCGGTGACGTCCTGCGTGAGGTCCCCGTAGAGAGTGGAGAGGATGCCGCGCGATATCGGCAGCACCTGCGCCGTGAAGATTACCGTCACGTCCTGCCCCGCCTGCAGGCCGAGCTCGCGCTCGACCTCGCACACGTGCTGGTGTCCGCTCAGGCGGTAGGCGTTGATCTGCTCGCAGCGCTCCGGGTAGTGGAACTGCGGCTTCGCCTTTTTGCCAGCGCCGGAGACGCCGCTCTTGCAGTCGCACACGAGTCCTTGCGGGTTGACGAGGTGCGCCTTGAGCGCGGGCGCGAGGCCGAGGATGCAGCTTGTGGCGAAGCAGCCGGGGTTGCCGACGAGGTTTGCGCGCGCGATCTCGGCGCGATGCAGCTCGGGCATGCCGTATACGTTCGTGCCGAGCAGCTCGGGGGAGAGGTGCTGCGGATCCTTGCCGAGGCGCGTGGCGTAGTCCTGGTAGGCGTCGAGCGTGGTGAAGCGGAAGTCGCCGGAGTAGTCGATCACCTTCGCGCCCTTGGCGAGCTCGGCCTTCGCGTCGGCCATGCCCACGCGGTCCGGCGTGGAGAAGAACACCACGTCGTACGCGCCCTGCACGGCGGGATCGTCCGCCGCGTGTATGGGCATGTCGCAGAATCCCGCGAGGTGCGGGTAGACGTCCGAGATGCGCTTGCCTGCGTCCTCGCGCGCGACGAGCGCGGATATCTCGGCGCACGGATGCCTCAACAGCAGGTCGATGATGCCCAAGCCGCCGTAGCCCGTGGCGCCGACCACCTTTGCTTTTATCTTCTTGTTCATAGGAGGCCAATATTGTACCACAATTTTCCGCTTGCGCACGGTGGGGGTCTCGTTGTATAATTGCGGCATGAGAATTTGCCACAGATATACCCTGGCCATGGCAGCGTCGGCCGCGTTCGCGTGTGCCGCGTTCCTCGGCGCGCGCGCCGATGGCGCAGCCGAGGCCGATTCCGCCGACGCCGCGGCCAAGGAGGAACTTCACTTCATAAACGCGCTCGTCGACGCGGGCATGCCAGACCTCGCGGAGCCGGTCATCGCCGCCGCCAAGAAGAAGTGGCCGCAGATCGGCCCCAAGCTGAAGGTGCTCGAGCTCCAGGGAGACCTCCGGCTCGGCAAGTTCGAGGACGTGCAGAAGGTGATCGACGGCATCAAGGACAAGAAGGGCGGCGAGTACTGGGCGCTGCGCCTCGCGATGGCGGACGCCTACTACGCGCGCAACATGCTCCCCGAGTGCCGCAAGATATACAACGAGTTCTTCACCGCCGTGCCGAAGCCCGGCCCGGATATCATCGACTTCTACGTGAACAGCGGCTTCAAGTGGGCGCAGATGTGCGTGAACGAGCGCAAGTTCGACGAGGCGGCGAAGATGTACGACGGCCTGCTGGCGCGTCCGCTTGACGAGTACACGTGGTGCGTCCTGGCGTCGGAGCAGGTGGAGCTGCTGTTGCGCCTCGCGTCGGAGGCGTCGGATCCTAAGCAGGCGAAGAAGCGCGCCGACTACCTGGCGCGGGCCAGCAAGTACGTGGAGGAGCTGCTGTGGAAGCGCGAGACCCAGACCCTCTACTACGGCAAGGCCATCGCGTTCAAGGCGCACATCACGATGCTGAAGGGCGACCTTGAGGGGGCGCAGAACCTCGTGATCGACTACCTGCCAGACCTCGCGAACATCCACAAGGCGATCCTTGAGCAGGATCCCGACGGTAAGGAGGGCTACATCAAGGCCAGCCCGATGCCGGAGTGCCGCTACCTGCTGGCGTCGGTGCTCTGGAAGGCCGTGCAGGACGAGGCGAAGAAGCCGAAGCCGGACGAGGACATGATCAAGGACTC
>CAMPAF010000277.1 GCA_946631535.1 uncultured Verrucomicrobiota bacterium | reverse complement strand
TGCAGTTCGGGCCGACCGTCCTGCGGGCGGCGGAGAACTACAAGCCGTCCGTGCTCGCGGACTACCTCTTCCAGACGGCGCAGCTCTACTCGAGCTTCTACCAGCGCTCGCCGATCCTGAAAAGCGAGCCGGAGGTGCGCGACGCGCGCCTGGCGCTCTGTGCGCTATTCGGCAAGGTGCTGGCGAAGGGGCTTTCCCTCCTCGGCATCGAGACGCCGACGCGAATTTGAAACAAACGAAAGGAATCACGACATGATCAACACCCACCGCATTTTCCCGGCCGCCTGCATGGCGGCGGTCGCTCTCGCCGCCAGCGCGGCTGTCAAGGTGCAGATGCCCCCCACCTGCACGAATCCGGACGGTCTCGCAGTCGACCCGCAGGACAGGCTCGTGATCGCCGCGCCGAACAACGCCCGCACCCAGCCCGGCGCCATCTTCCGCCTGGATGCTCCCGGCGGCACGCCGTACCTGTGGTTCGTCGTTCCGCCGCACCCGGAGACAGGCGTCGCCGCGCCGATGGGCATCTGCTTCGGTCCAGAGGGCGAGCTGTACGTCTGCGACAACCAGAAGGACTCCAAGGGCCGCCTCTTGCGCGTGACGTTCAAGGACGACAAGCCGCTCGCCGTCGAGACTGTCGCTTGCGGCCTCGAGAACGCGAACGGCGTGAAGTACCTGAACGGCCGCCTGTACATGACGCAGGCGTTCCTGCGGAAGCTGCCGCGCGATGACGGCCACCTGCCGAGCGGTCTGTACATGTTCTCCGCCACCGACCGCAACGTGAAGGTGACCAACACCGCCGCCGACCCGCAGCTCGTGTTCACCGACCACACGGCCGGCAAGATCCGCGTGGGCATGAACGGCGTCGCCGTGGACGCCAAGGGAACCATCTACGTGGACAACTACGGCGAAGGGCGCATCTGGAAGCTGACGCCCGGCGCGGACGGGCGCATCGCGGCCAGCGAGCTGTTCGCATGGCAGGACATGAAGACGCCGGACGGGCTGTGCACGGACGCGGAGGGCAACGTCTATACGGCCGACATGCATGCCGGCGCGGCGGTGAAGGTCGACCGCAAGGGCGCGGTGACGACGGTCGCGAAGGACTGCTTCACGAAACCGAGCGAACCGTGCGTGTGGCGCGGCAGGCTCTACATCTCCGACTACGGCTCGACGACCCTCACGGAAATCCCGCTGGCGCGCTGAGCGACGCCGCGCGGGCTTGCATCTGAAGCGAACAGGACGGAGGAATGGACATCATGTCTACCGAAATGAGCAGACGGACAATGGTCAAGCTGGCCGCGGGCGCGCTGTGCGCCGGGGGCAGCTTGACGGCCGCGGCGGAAGAGCAGCAGGCAGGCGCCGAGGACGCGCTCGACGTGTGGCAGCGGGAGACGGACCTCGTCTCAGCGGGCACCTACGGCAAGTACCGGCAAGACGGCAAAACGCGCTCGCTGGCGTCACTGGAGAAGCTCGAGAAGTCGTTCGAGAAGGTGTTCCGTGAAGCGCGCGAGGTGAAGGTGGAGGACAAGCCAGCCGTCTGGAGCGTCTACAACATGGGGTACGTGGTAAAGACGCGCGAGGCGCTCTTCTCCATCGACCTTGTCCACAGGCGCGCCCCCGAGCTCGCGCCGTACCTCGACTTCGAGCTGGTCACGCACAACCACGCCGACCACTTCCACAAGGAGCTGTACCAGGCGATGGACGGTGCCGGGAAAACGGTAATCTCCAACTTCCTCGACAACTACGGCACCCGCAACTGGAAGAAGGACGGCGGCTACACCCGTGCGGTCAAGACGTTCAAGATCAAGGACGTCGAGATACGGACATCGCTCATCGACCACAACGAATACCTCATCGACTTCACGACCGCGTTCGAGATACGCTATGGCGATTTCATCCTCTACCATACCGGCGACAGCGGGCGAGGAACGGAACCAAAGCTCGGAACCGTATGGGGGAAGCCGGATCTCTGGCTTTTCTTCCCCGGGTGCGGGATCGACGTGGCGGCGGCGACGCGCAAGGTGGAGGCGAAGCGGATCGTGTTCGGGCACCTGTGGGAGCTTGGACACAGGACGGGTCGCTTGACCACGCCGATGATCCGCAAGGCGCTTGTCAAGGCCGAGCCCGCGTGCAAGGCGGTCTCGGCGGCGCTCTGGGGCGACCGGGTCCTGTAGGACCGAATAAAGCATCACATAAAAAAAGAAAGGAGCGGCATAATATGCCCATGAAAAGCACGAGATTGCTTTTGTTGTCGTTGTTTGCCGGGTGCGGGTTGGTAGCGCATGGCGCGGCGGAGCTGGTGCTGGCGGAGCGGGGGAAGCCGGCCGCGTGCACCATCGTAGTGGCGAAGGACGCCGGGCCGTCCTTGAAGTATGCGGCCGAGGAGCTGCAGTTTTACGTGAGGAAGCTGACGGGCGTGGAGTTGGCGGTGGCGGCGGACGCGCGGCAGCGCGTCCCTCCCGGGAGGAATATGCGGGGAGGGTCGCGCTGCCGCGCGACCGCCGCGGCTACGATCCGCCTGGAGCAGACGGACGACTACGGGACGGACGGCTTTCGCCTGACGGCGCGGCCGCCCGACCTCGTCATCCGTGGCGGCGTGCGCGGCTGCCTGTACGGCGTGTACGAGCTGCTGGAGACGTATGGCGGCGTGGGCTGGTACGCCTCGTGGCGCACCGTGGTGCCGCGGCTGGACCGTCTCACGGTGCCGGCGGACCTCGACGACGAGCAGCGTCCCGCGTTCAAGATGCGCATGACGAGCTGGCTCGACGCGACGCACGGCGACTTCGCGGCGCGTCTGCGCCTGAACGGCGCGCGCGCCCACCTGCAGGAGAAGCACGGCGGCGCGGTGTGCCGTTTCGGGAAGCACATGGGCAGCTGCCACACGTTCAGCTTCCTTCTGCCGCCGAAGAAGTACTTCGCGGAGCATCCCGAATACTTCGCGATGCGCGACGGGAAGCGAGAGCTGCGCGAGAAGTTCGCGCGCTGGGGCTATACCCAGCCGTGCCTCACGAATCCGGACGTGCTGCGGATCGTCACCTCCAACGTGCTGGAGGCGATCAAGGCCGACCCCACGGCGGGCATCTACGGCGTGAGCCAGAACGACAACCGCCTCTACTGCCAGTGTCCCGCGTGCGCGGCGGTGGACGAGGAGGAGGAAAGCCACGCCGGCACGGTGGTGCGCTTCGTGAACGCCGTCGCGGAGGAGGTGGAGAAGCACTATCCCGACGCGATCATCGAGACGCTCGCCTACCAGTACTCGCGCAAGCCGCCGAAGAAGACGCGCCTGCGGCACAACGTGATGCCGTGCCTCTGCTCCATCGAGTGCGACTTCCACAAGCCGCTCGACGTGAGTCCCTTCAAGAGCAACGTCGACTTCGTGGAGGACATCCGCGGCTGGACGCGCCAGACGGACATGCTCTACCTCTGGGACTACACCACCAACTTCCGCAACTACCTCCACGCCTTCCCCAACATCATGGCCCTGCAGGGGAACCTGAAGTTCTTCCGCGCGAACAACGTGAAGTACATGTTCGAGCAGGGCGACTCGCTCGGCCTCCACGCCGACTTCGGCGAGCTCCGCGCCTGGCTGCTCGCGAAGTGGATGTGGAACCCCGACGCGCCGATGGCGCCGCTCCTCGACCGCTTCTTCAAGGGCTACTACGGCGCGGCCGCGCCGCACGCGCGGAAGGTGTTCGACGACCTCTACTCCCTGCCGCGCGACTCCGTGACGCAGCGTCTCGGCATCTACGAGGTCGTGACGAGCACGAACATCCCCACCGCGTTCTTCGAGCGCGCGGAGAAACACTGGCTCGCCGCCGCCGAGGCGGTGAAGGGCGACCGCATCTGCGCGCGGAACGTGGAGGCGGCGTATCTCTCCACGATGTTCTCGCTCCTGTACCGCCTGCCGCGTCCGCGCACCGTGTGGGTGACGCGCCATCCAGAGAACTTCAACTACGACCGCTGCCGCGCCTACGCGCAGCGTCTCCTCGCCGCGCGCAAGCCGTTCAACCTCCGCTTCGCGGAGAACGGCGAGCGGGAGAAGACCTTCCGCGAGGAGATCGCGGCGATGGCGGCGGCGACCGTGCCGACGACGGGGTGCGACCGCGCGGAAGTGCCGGCGTCGCGCCTGCGCCTCGCCGTGCCGGGCGTGCGGGGCGAGTACGCGAAGGACCCCGGCACGCTCGACGGCACGGCGATCAAGCTCTTCAACACGCACTACGAGTGGAGCGTGCGGCTCGACCTCGCGTCGGTCGCGTACGATCCCGACGTCACGTACAAGGTGCGCGTGCGCGTGCGTGTGGAGAAGGAGCCGGACGCGAA
>CAMPAF010000276.1 GCA_946631535.1 uncultured Verrucomicrobiota bacterium | reverse complement strand
GTCTTGGTTGTTTCCAAATCCCAATACGCATGGGTGAAAAACGGAGATGCGCCCCTCTCGGCATTCGGCTGTTTTTGCGCTTGTCAACAAATGCTCGCGTATGATATGATTACGCCACGTAAAATTGCAGTAAAGTGATGTCTGCGTGCCGCACGAGCGGCGCGCGCCGAGAAAAGGAACGCAGAATTTGAGCAGAAAGATCGGCTTGATCGCGTTGGCGGCGGCAACGTCGCTTGGCCTAGATGTTTTGTTTGCGGCGGCGGACGGCGCGGACGTGCAGCAGCTGAGCCTGCGGAACTGGCGCGCGCCCGTGCAGGCGGCAAGTGAGGCCGTGCCCGGTTTCGTGTGGCTGGAGGCCGAGGGCTTCCGCGACTACGGCAAGTGGCACCTCGACACGCAGTTCGTCCACAAGATGGGCTCCGCCTACCTCCTCGCGGCGTCCGTGGGCACGCCGGTGAAGAACGCGGCGACGTCGTTCGACGTTCCGCGCGCGGGCATGTGGCACGCATGGGCGCGCACGAAGGACTGGGTGCCCGCGCATTCGCCCGGCACGTTCGCGCTCGCGGTGAACGGACGCGAGTCGCCCGTGCTCGGCGCGTTCGGCAAGCCCGGCTGGCGCTGGGAGCGTGCGGGCGCGTACGACCTCGCGGCCGGCCCCTGCGAGGTGCGGCTCGTGGACAAGTCCGGCTGGTTCGGCCGCTGCGACGCGGTGCTGTTCACGACGGACGCGGCGTACGTGCCGCCCGAGGCGGAGGAGCCCCTCGCGCGCGAGCGGCGCCGGCTGCTCGGCCAGCCCGAGACGGTGTCCAACGCCGGCGACTTCGACGTGGTCGTGGTGGGCGCAGGCACCACCGGCATGGGCGCGGCGATCGCGTCCGCGCGCGCCGGCGCGCGCACCGCGCTCGTCCAGGACCGTCCCGTGCTCGGCGGCAACGCGAGTATGGAGCTCGGCGTGGGCATCCACGGCGCCTCGCACGCGCACCCGAACGCCCGCGAGAGCGGCCTCATCGAGGAAGCGAAGCTCATCCGCGCGGGGCGCAAGTGCCGCAACATGTCCGAAGCCTACCTCCTCCAGGCCCAGGGCGAGACCAACCTCACGCTGTTCCTGAACGAGCGCATGACGAGGGTGGAGCTCTCCGGGCGCGGACACATCTCGGCCGTCCTCGCGCAGAACACGCTCACCGGCGGCTGGACGCGCTGGCGCGCCGCGCAGTTCGTGGACTGCACGGGAGACGGCTGGCTCGGCTACTACGCGGGCGTGCCGTACCGCATGGGACGCGAGGGGCAGTCCGCGTTCGGCGAGGAGGAGGCGCCCGAGCAGCCCGACGCCACCACGATGAGCGGCGTGATCCTCGGCAACGGCACCTGGTGCTTCGCGCGGCGCGAGACGGACCACGAGGTCCCCTACGAGACGCCCGTCTGGGCGCGCGTGCTGCCCGACGGCTGGACGCGCCGCCTCAAGCCCATCGCGCGCGGGCGCGGCGGCTTCACGGCCGCGTGGTGGATCGAGCACGCGGGCGACATCGACGACTTCGCCGACCCCGAGCGCGCGCGCGACGAGCTCGTGAAGATCTCCCTCGCCTACTGGGGCTGGGGCAAGAACACGTGGGAGCACCGCCACCTCCTGAAGAACCACGAGCTCACGTGGGTGCCGTTCCTCGACGCGCGCCGCGAGACGCTGCGCCTCGAAGGCGCCTACATCCTCACCGGCAACGACCAGAAGGCGGCGCGCGTGTTCCCCGACCGCATCTCCTACGGCGGCTGGCCGATGGACACGCACGATCCGCTCGGCATGATGAACCCGAACGGCAACGGCTACTGGAAGCACCACCCGCCGCTCCCGATCTACACGATCCCCTACCGCATCCTCTACAACCCGGGCTTCGACAACCTCCTCTTCGCCGGACGCTGCGCCAGCGTCTCCCACATGGCGCTCGGCTCCGTGCGCGTGGAGGCGACGCTCGCCACGCTCGGGCAGGTCTGCGGCACGGCGGCCGCGATCTGCGCGCGCGAGGGACTGTCCCCGAAGGCGCTCGGCGACACGCGGATGCCGTCTTTCCAGCAGCGTCTCCTGAAGGACGACCTCTACATCCCCGAGCTCGCCAACGCCGACCCCGCCGACCTCGCGCGCCGCGCGACCGTCACGGCCTCCTCCGCGCAGGACCGCCTCACCTTCGTCGGCTCCTCGACCGTGCGCTGGCACGGCGTGGGGCACAAGAACAAGCAGGTGCCCGGCCGGAAGGACCTCCTCTACGCCGAAGGCGCCGCGCCGCGCGCGGTCATCGACGGCGTGTCGCGTATCGTGGGCGACGCCGCCCACGCCTGGGTCTCGGACGCACATGCGGACCTGCCCCAGACGCTCACGCTTACATGGCACGAACCCGTCACGGCCCGTGAAGTGCGCCTCACGTTCGACACCGACCTGATGCCCACCCAGCCCGATCCGTCACTGCCGAAGTGCCTCGTGAAGGACTACGACGTGGAGGTCCTCGCGGACGGGACGTGGACGAAGGTCGCGTCCGAAAACGGGAACTATCTCCGCCACCGCGTGCACGCCTTCCCGCCGCGCGCGATCACGGCGCTGCGCCTCGTCTGCCGCGCCACCTGGGGCGATCCGTCCGCCCGCGTCTTTGAAGTCCGAGTCTACTAACCGAAAGGAACCAACGCCATGCGCCTGAAAGCCGCCGTACTTCTCTCATCCGCCGCCCTCGCCGCCGGCGCCGCCGAGTTCGTGGTCACGAACTTCACCGGTTCGCTCAACGACCCCGCCACTTACGAAAACGCGGCCGTGCCCGGCGCGGACGACGTGATCGCGTGGACCAACGCCGCCACGCATACGCTCGATTCGCCGCTCGCGATCAAGGGAATACGCGTGAACCTTGCAAAGGCCGCCGATCAGGTCAACATCAGCGGCGCGGCCCTGACGATCGGCGAGAGCGGCGTCGTGCATGAGAAAGGCACGCTCTCCCTCAAGGCGCCGGTCGTGCTCGCCACAAACCAGACGTGGAGCGTCCCTGTTTCCGGCAACAGCATGAATGTTGCCGATTTGTCGGGGCCGGACTGTGTGCTCACCACGACCGGCAGCGGCAACGTCCTCTACCTGGGGCCCGTAGACGTCCGCGAGATCTGCTGCTCCAACGCCCCCTCTTTCCTGCGCGTGGACGCGAGTCTCTCTGCCACCACGAGCGTCCGCACGTATCCGAACAAGACGCTCTACGAGGACATGTCGAAGGATTTCGACCTCCCCGACGTCCTGCCGCTCGCCGCCACGACGAACCTGAACGGCACTCTGCTGCTGGGACGCTACTCCTACAACCCGCAGAAGCTCGACGTGACCGTCACGCTCCGGCCGGGCGACCGGCTGGCGGACTCCGTGGAGGATACCGCCGACCGCTACACGGCGCGCCTCGACTTCGGCGGCCACACGCTCGAGAACCGCGGCGGCGAGATCGACATGCGCTGGAGCTACGCCTACACGGGCGCGTACCGCCAGTATTCGGGCGAAGCGGTCTTCTTCTACGACTTCAACGCCGGCATCCTGCCCGATTCGTACATGTCCACCGCCACCGTGAACAACCGCCCGTTCGAGTTCTACATGGGCGGCGGCTCGTTCAGCGCGCGCCGCATGGAAATCGGGTGCGCGACGGACTGGTCGCGTCCCACGCGCGCTGTCTTCGCCGGCGGCACGACGCGTCTCAGCAACGACACCCCGTACGCGGGTATGGCGGTCGCGCTCGCGAACGGGCCGTCGGGCACGCGGGTCTACGGGGATCCGGACGCACGCATTGAGGTGACGGGGGACGCCGTCGTGAACGCGCGCGGAATCTGGTTCGGGACGTTCGCGGACGTCGGCGCGGCGACCGCCCACGCCACCGTCACCAACGGCTACGGCGAATTGCTGCTCACCGGCGGCTCGCTTTACATCGGAAAGGCCGGCATACGGACCGCCCCCGCGCGCTGGATGCCGACGGCGGACGGCACGAACACGTGGGTGACGCTCCGCATGGCCGGCGGACGGCTCGGTGCCGCGCCGGTCACGGACGAAGCCGGCGGCATCTACGTGCCCATCACGCTCGACGGCACGAACAACACGTTCGCGTGCGAGAACGCGAGCGGCTATGGACATTCCCTGTACCTGTACGGCCCGTTCCTCGGCAACGGCGGCTTCACGAAGACCGGAGACGGCGCCATGCGCGTCTATGGCGAACACCTCGCGACGGGCAAGGTCACGATCGCGGACGGCACCTTGATGTACTATCCTCCCGCCACCCTCGCCGAGGTCGTGCGGACGGAGGTGGAGGTGCCCGCCGCCACGTTCGGCTGGACGGCCG
>CAMPAF010000275.1 GCA_946631535.1 uncultured Verrucomicrobiota bacterium | reverse complement strand
GGATCATGATCTGGCCCATGCGGTCGAAGAGACGCGAGGCGCTGCCCTGCTTGGCGAGCTCGGTGCCGTTCTTCTTGAACACGTTGCCGACTTCGGCGGCGGCGCGGTTCTTGTTGTCGGTGAGCACCGTGACGACGATGGCGATGCCGCCCTTGATGCCTTCGTAGGTAGCGTCCACGAGCGCGGCGGACTCCAGCTCGCCCGTGCCTTTCTTGATGGCGCGCTCGATGTTGTCGTTAGGCATCTGCGCGGCCTTCGCCTTGGCGATGAGCGTGCGCAGGGTGGGGTTGGTGTTCGGATCGCCGCCCTTGGCCTTCACGACGATGGTGATTTCCTTGCCGAGCTTCGAGAAGATCTTGCCCTTCTTCGCGTCGGCTGCGCCTTTCGCGCGCTTGATTGTGGCCCAGTGGCTGTGACCTGACATCTGATAGTCTCCTTGTGGTTTTGAAAAGTTAGGATATTTTAGCAGATTTCGGCCGCGTTGGCAACTGTCACGGCGAGAGAAATGGAAGAAGGGCGAGGTTTGTGGCGTTGAAGAGGGCGTGGGCCGTCATCGGCGCGAGGAGCGTGCCAGTGCGCCTGTAAAGCTCAGCAAAGGCGATTCCGAGGAACCAGAGCGCGATGAAAGACGCCGCGTTCACGTGGACGATGGCGAAGAGAAACCCGGATGCGGCCATGGCGGCCCAGGTGGGGATAGAGGACTGGAGGCCTCGGAATATGATGCCGCGGAATAGCGGTTCCTCCAGGAGGGGCGCCTCGAACAGGACGAGAAGGCCGAGGACGATCCGTATGCCGAGCGGGCAGGAATCGCCGGCGAAGCATTTCACCAGTTCCTGGTCGGACGGCTGGACGCCGGTCAGCAACTCTATGCCCGCCGAACACAGCCAGTTGAGGCCGAGGGCGATGGCGATGATTAGCGGCGACCATCTGGCGGCGAGGGCGATGGCATGTTTAAGGTCATTAGGGTGTTTAAGGTGTTTAGAGTCATTAAGGTCGTTAAGGTTTGTATTAAGGTCGTTAGGGCCTTTGAGGTGGGGCTTGGTAAAGAGTGTAGAGAGCCACAGCACAAGGCAGAGCGTGCCGAAGAGAGCTGCGGTGAGAGCGAAGGTCTGGAGGAGAGCCGTCGGGTTGAGGTCGAGGTTGATGCCGTGGATGAACTGCTTCCAGAATACCGTGAAGCCCTGCGCGAAGATGACGAACATCAGTACTGCTGTCGCAGCGAGGGCATGGACAAGGTTGTAGCGCGAGCGAATCATGCCGTAAGTATACTATTAGGAATGGCGATATGGCAATAGGCTGCTCGGGAATGGCGGTATGGCAATAGGGATACCGTCAAGATGGCTGGATGGGCGGGGATTTGGTAAAATGGTGCCCATGAAAGCTAAAGCCAGCATTTTCGCATCACGTCAGATCTTCGCCTGTGCGCTTGCGGCAGGCGCTGTTGCCTTCGCGGCGCCGCCGGAGGAAGACCCGCAGGTCAACGAGATCAACCGCCTGCCGGCGCGCACGTACTCGATGCCGCTCGCGTCGGTGGAAGAGGCGTTCACTGCAGACGAGCCGACGTCGAAGTGGGTGATGTCGCTAAACGGCAACTGGCGCTTCCACTGGTGCGGCGAGCCCGCTCAGAAACCGCACGGGTTCGAGAGCGCCGACTTCGACGACACCGACTGGCAGACGATCGATGTGCCGTCGTGCGTGGAGATGCGCGGCTACGGCGTGCCGCACTACACGAACGTGACCTATCCCTTCAAGAAGGATCCGCCCGTCATCCGCGACTTCGTGACAGGCGCGACGAACTACAACCCCGTCTCCAGCTTCCGCCGCACGTTCGCGGTGCCGTCCGACTGGAAGGGGCGTCGCGTGATCCTGCGCTTCGACGGCATCGATTCGGCGGCCTACGTGTGGCTCAACGGCAAGTTCGTGGGCTACTCCGAGGACGCGCGCCTGCCCGCCGAGTTCGACGTGACGGATGCGTTGGAGATGGACGCGCGGCAGCGCGTCCCTCCCGTTACAATCGTCCAATCATCCAATCCTACAATCACCCAATCCCACAACACGCTCTGCGTGCGGGTGCTGCGTTGGTGCGACGGGTCGTACCTTGAGGACCAGGACATGTTCCGCATGTCGGGGTTGTTCCGCGACGTGTCGCTCTTTGCCGTGCCAACTAACGGCGTGAAGGACTTCCGCGTGGAGACAGACGTTGATTTCGGCCGCGTAGGAGCGCGGCCCTCCCATGAAGGGGCCGTAGCGGGAGGGACGCGCTGCTGCGCGTCCGCCACGGTTCGCGTGGAGGTGGAGACATATGGCGATGCGCCCGTCACCGCCACGCTCTACGATGCCGACTGCCATCTGGTGGCAGACTTCACGCGACAGGCGACGGCCGACAGCCGACAGCCAGGACGACTCTCGACCTTCGATCTTCGACTTGCCGAGCCCCGCCTTTGGTCCGCCGAGGATCCCTATCTCTACACGCTCGTGGTGAAGGCGGGCGACGACGTGCGCACGTGCAAGGTTGGCGTGCGGAAGGTGGAGATCCGCGGCAACGTGCTCTACTTCAACGGCAAGCCGATGAAGGTGCGTGGCGTGAACCGGCATGAGACGACGCCCGAGGACGGGCACGTGGTGACCATGGCATCGATGGTGAAGGACGTTCTGCTCATGAAGCAGCACAACATCGACGCAGTGCGCACGAGCCACTACCCGAACCACCACACCTGGTATGCGCTCTGCGACCGCTACGGCATCTACGTGATGGCGGAGGCGAACGTGGAGTCGCACGGGATGGGATTCAAGAAAGAGGGGATCGGGCGGCAGCCGCAGTGGGTAAAGCCGATCGTGGAGCGCAACGTGCGCAACGTCCAGAACTACCGCAACCACCCGTGCGTGTCCTGCTGGTCGCTCGGCAACGAGGCGGGGCCTGGCGAGGCGTTCGAGGAGGCGTATGCTGAGGTGAAGCGCCTCGACCCCTCGCGTCCGGTCCACTACGAGAGCGGCGGACGCGACTACGCGAGCGGCACGGGGCGTCCGTTCTGCGACATCGACTCGATCATGTATCCCTCTCCAGACTACGTGCGCGAGCGCGGCGAATGGGGCGAGGGGAAGCGTCCCGAGGCACCGCTCTTCCGCGGCAACAAGCTCATCCAGGACGCGCGCCATCCGCACATCGTGTGCGAGTACGCCCACGCGATGGGCAACTCGCCGGGCAACTTGAAGGAGTACTGGGAGGCGTTCTGGTCGTCGCCCGTCAACTGCGGCGGATTCGTCTGGGACTGGGTGGACCAGGGCATCTGGAAATACACGGACCGCATCCTGCCCGACGGCACGCGCGACCGCTACATCGCCTACGGCGGCGACTTCGACGAGCAGCCGAACTCGGGTCCGTTCTGCTGCAACGGACTCGTCGGCGTGCAGCGCGAGCCCACGCCCAAGCTGATGGAAGTGGCGCACGTGCACCGTCCGCTCGTCGTGACGACAGCCGACGCCGCCACGGGCGAGGCCGAGCTGTGGAACCGCTGTGCGTTCACGCGGGCGGACGCCTTCGCGGGCGCGTGGGAGCTGCTGGCTGACGGCGTGCACGTGGACGGCGGTGCGCTCGCGGTGCCGCCGGTGGAGCCGCTGGCGCGCGGACGGCTCGCGTTGCCGAAGCCGAGGGCGGAGCTGAAGCCCGGCGTGGAGTATTTCTACAACGTCACGTTCAGCCTGAAGGCGGATGTGCCGTGGGCGAAGGCCGGCCACGTGGTGGCGCGTGACCAGATGGGGTGGGGAGGGTCGCGCTACCGCGCGACCGCGGACGCGCAGCAGCGCGTCCCTCCCGTTTTGGACGCGCAGCAGCGCGTCCCTCCCGTTTTGGACGCGCAGCAGCGCGTCCCTCCCGTTGTGCGTGAAACGGGCGAGACCGTGACGGTGAAATTCGCGGACGGCGAGGCGGTGTTCTCGCGCGCGTCGGGCACGCTCTCGAAGCTCGTGATGGGCGGCAAGCTGTTGCTCCAGGATCGAATGGGCGTGGTGGCGGGGCCGCGCCTCACCGTGGTACGGGCGTTTGTGGACAACGACCGGTTCAAGTACGGCAAGGCGGCTTTCGACGGCGGCATAACGCAGCTGCGCTATCACGCGAAGCCGTACCGCGTTGCGAAGGATGCCGATGGTTCGGTGACGGTGATGGCGCGCGTGACGGTGAACGGCGCGAAGTCGGGCGGGTTCGAGCATGTGGCGGAATGGACGTTCCGTCCGTCGGGACGGATCGCCGTGAAGCACGACGTGACGCCGTTCGGCGCGTTGCCGGCTCTCACGCGCCTGGGCATGACCTGGCGTCTGGAGCCGTCGCTGGAGAACGTGGCG
>CAMPAF010000274.1 GCA_946631535.1 uncultured Verrucomicrobiota bacterium | reverse complement strand
CGGCCGCGCCGGAGTTCCTCGAGCCGATCATGAAGCTCGAGATCACCACGCCGCCGGAGAGCGTTGGCGAGGTGCTGGGCGACCTGAACGGGCGGCGCGGCACGGTGCTCGACATGGAGCAGCGCAACGACATGCAGATGGTCCACGCGCGCGTGCCGATGGCGCAGATGTTCGGCTACGCGACGGCGATCCGCTCGCTCACGAAGGGCCGTGCGTCCTACTCGATGGAGCCGGACAGCTTCGATCTCGTGCCGCGCAACGTGCGCGAGGAACTGTTGTCACGCTAGAGGAAAGCGATATGGTCAAGACACTGCTGTTTGCCGTTGCGATGTTGCCGTATATGGCTTCTGCAGCGGGAAATGCCGCGCCGGTCCGGAACACGACGGCTCCGGTCAAGGGCACGGCGGCGCCGCGTCAAGTCACGGCGGCCGACCTGCAGGGGCTTGAGGATTTGCGGAAGTCTGCGGTGGCCGCGCTCGGGATAACTAACGCGCCGCGCTTCGATCTCGACTTCATCGCGAAGAACGTGAATGCCCTGCGGCTGCATCCATACATGGACAACGGATGGGCGAAGGGCGTGCAGCTGCCGTCGTTCGAGGACATCAAGCTTTCTCCGGAAGACATGGCCGAGATCGTCGGTCTCTGCATCAAGGCGGCGGACATCTTCGTGCGCGTCTCCGCGCGCGAAGAGGCGCACCGGCGGCAGCTTGCGGCGCGCGGCGTCGCCGAGCTCCCGGCCTCCAATGCGGCGTGCCGCTTTCGCCTTGACGCCGGCAAGAACTCGTTCCTGTTCGACAGGTGGGGCGAACTGCAGATCGACCGCCGCTTCCTCGACAAGTCCGACCTGGCGGTGGTCCGCCAGATCGAGAACTGCTACCGGCGCATCTTCGGCGGCAGCAAGTACGTGGCCGCCGTGCCTGCTTCAGAGCGGAGGATCGTCTCGCGCGCCGAGGCGCGCAAGACGATGCCGCTTCCGGTGTTCCGCGGATTCGAGGACGACCGCTACCAGATCCACGACGCTCTCATCCTCAAGCTGACGGCCGACTTCAACGCGCACAAGGCCGAATGGATCGGCGGCACTGCCGCCCAGGCGGCGAAGACGGCGTCGCTGACCCCGGCGATGGTGAAGGCGCACATGATCGAGGAGAGCGGCGGGAACGGCCCAGCCTCGATCGCGGCCTGGCGAGTGGATCCGCTGCAGGTGAACGTGCCTGGCGACTGGGACGAGGCGAAGACGGACCTGGGCCTCAAGAAGCCCGCCAAGCGCAACGAGGGAGCGCTCGACGCCAACGTGCGCGCGGCGATCATGTTCCTCGCGCGCAAGGGGTTCGGAAAGTCTGGCAAGGCGGCGCGCCTGCGCCCCACGGGTTTCTTCGACGGCTGGCCGGACGCCCTGCGCCGCTACAATGCGCGGCGCGACCGCACTGCCGACGGACGCTACTACAGCGACGCATACGCAAACAAGATCCTCTCTCGCGCAAAGGATCCCGACGCCTTCGTGCCTATCGAGATCAAGCTCGCGAAGTGATCGCTTGTCCAATACAGCAAGGAGTCGCAAATGAGGATGGTGCTAGGAGTTGTGGCATGCGCGGCATGCGTGGCGCAGGCGGACATCAACCTAAACAGGAGCTTTGCCGGCGGCGTGCTGTTCGGCGCCGACGGGCTTGTGGAAGAGCGTTCTGCGGCTGTCGGCGAACTCGTGCCGTGGTATTCGCCGGACGCCACACTTGCGCTTGTCGACGAGAAGGTCGAGCATCTGGGTCATGGCACGTATGCCGTCACGCGCACGGTAAAGAACGTCGGAGGCGGGCCGGTGAGATTCAAGGACGAGTTGCGCGTGCGCGACTGCTTTGCGGCGGACCGCTACCTGATACCGTGCGTCAACTACAACGGCAACAAGTTCGGTGCGCTGAAGACGCCGAGAGGGTTGTCCTGCGACGGGCAGCCGTGGGTGTTTTCGTATGAGCGCACCGGCGTGCCGAGCTGCACATTGACGGAGAACGGTTCGACCGGACTCGCCGTATTTGCGGCGAACGACACGAAGGAATCGCTGGTCAGCGCGTGCTCGCTGGAGATTGCGGGAGAACGCTACGAGCATGTCATCGTCAGGCCCGTCACCGAAGCGCCGTACACGTACGAATCGAAGGGCGTGTTCGGGCCGCGTCTTGACACGTACATCACGCTCGGCGCGGGCGAAACGTTTACGGCAAAGAGCCATGTGTGCGTCTGCCGTCCGAAATGGACCGGCTACGCCTACGCAGCGCTCGTCGATCATGCGCTCAATCTGCTCGATCCGCAGCTGAAGCCGTGCCTGACGGACGACGAGGTGTTTGACCTCGGCATACGCTACATACATTCCCTGCTCTATCTCTACAGGGGCAAGTGGCTCGTGAACGAGCACTACATAAACCGCATGACGCACGACTGCGCGGCGATGCGCATCACGCGCGAGGAGATGGCCGAGCGCATGAAGTGGGAATACTGGACCGCCCTAGGCACGTATTGCCAGACGTTCGAGGTCGGCTGGGCGGGGCAGAACTTCCTGAATGCGCGGATGCTCGCCGTCAAGGCGTTCGCGGAAAAAGACGATGCGCTTCTCAAGAAGGCGGTTGGCGTGTTCGACGCCTTTGTCGCCACGCAATATCCGAGCGGACTTCTCCACACCTGCTACAACCACAACTTTGACACCAACCGCATCGAGCGCCGTACGGCGGATGCCTGCAACATGGGCTGGGCGGCTGCGGAGGCGGTGCGCATGAAGCAGCTTCTTGCGGCGCATGGCATGGACAAGCCAGGATACGTAATGTTCGCGCACGGCATCTGCGACTTCTTTGTCGCGCACTGGTCGGACGAATGGGGCTTCGGAAAGAGCTGGCGCGTAGATGGCCAGCCCGCCGCGCGCGCCGGGACGATTGGCGGATTCCTCATCCCGGCGCTCGTCGAATTGTACGGCGAGACGAAGGAACGCAAGTACCTCGATGCCGCGCTCAAGGCGAGCGACTTCTACTTCAAGCGCGACCTTGACCGCTTCGAGTGTACCGCCGGCGCGATAGACTGCTACTGCATCGACAAGGAGACGGCGTGGCCGTTCCTGAACGGCTCGCTTTCGCTCTATCGCCTCACGGGGGACGCGAGGCATCTGGAGCGGGCGGAGAAGGCGGCGGCGTACTTTACGAGCTGGATGTTCTTCTTCGACGGCATGTACGGGCCGGAGACGGACATCGCGAAACACGACTGGCACACGACAGGCGGAACGGCATGCAGCGCCGAGCATCATGGGATCGACCCGTGGGGGGCGATAGCGGTACCCGACCTTGAAGAGCTTTCGGAGCTGACGGGCGACCCGAAGTGGCGCCGGATCGCCGGCCTCATGTGGGCGAACGCCATGCAGGGCATCACGACGCGCCTCGGCGAATTCTACCACGGGCAGCAGCGTCCGATCGGGTCGCAGAGCGAGGCATGCTTCCAGGCTCGGTTCACGAAGTACCGTCCAGTGATCGAGGCGGGCTACATGAGCGACGTCCTTGCGCCGTGGCCGAGCGCGTTTCGCATGTGGACGGTGGAACGGCGCAGAAGCCGTCTTGCTGGCAAATGAACATCTGCCCGCTGGGACCGAAGGAAAATATGCTACAATACGGGGCATGGAGAAGACTAGGCCCATACTCTACGGCGTGGCGGACTACGCCGAAATCCGTAAGGCGAACGCCTGGTTCGTGGATCGCACCATCAAAATCCGCGACCTGGAGGCGACGCGGTACGCGATGTTCCTGAGGCCGCGCCGGTTCGGGAAGTCGCTTTTGATGTCCATACTCGAGGCGTACTACGACGTCGCCTACGCGGAGAAGTTCGACGAGTTCTTTTCGGGCACGGACATCGGCGCGAATCCGACCGACGAACGCGGCAAGTACCTCATCCTGCGCTACGATTTCTCGGCCGTGAAGAAGAATCCCGCCGAGACCCAGTCCAGCTTCGAGCGGCATGTCTCACTTTGGACGGACACGTTCGCCCGGAAATACGCGGACATTCTCCCCGCCGAGGTGGTGAAACGCGTCCTTGACGCGCCGGACTCATCCGCCAAGATCGATACGCTGGTCGCCGGCGTCAGGGGTACGGATGTCAGGCTTTACGTGATGATCGACGAGTACGACAACTTCACGAACACCATCCTTGCCGAAAGCGGACTGAACGCCTACAACGATCTCTGCCACGGCGACGGATTCTTCAAGCAGTTCTTCACGCTCCTCAAGGCGGCAGCCGGTGGCACGAACGCCCCGGTGACGCGCCTGTTCATCACGGGCGTCTCGCCCGTGACGATGGACGACGTGACGAGCGGCTTCAACA
>CAMPAF010000273.1 GCA_946631535.1 uncultured Verrucomicrobiota bacterium | reverse complement strand
GGCATCCGATGATCGACCGCTACGTGCCGTTCTGGCAGCTCGTCTACCACGGCATAGTGCTCTCCACCCCGTTCCGCACGATGTGGAACATCGAGGCGAAGCCCGACAAGTGGCGCTACAGGCTCTGCGCCGCCGAGTATGGCAACCGCCCCACGTTCTACTACTACGGCAGGTGGAACAGGCCGGGCGAGCCGGACATACACTGCGGCACGGCCGAGGAGCTCGAAGCAAGCGTCCGCGTAATCAAGGAGGGCGCGGACGACTATGCCGGCAGAAGCGACCTGCAGTACCATTTCATGGACCGTCACGACATCCTCGGTGACGGCCTTGCGCGCACGACATACTCCAATGGCGCGCGGCTCTACGTGAACTATTCCGACTCGCCACGGCAGGTGGACGGCGTGACGGTTCCTGCAAGAGATTACATCGTTGTACGCCGCCAGGTGTCGAATACGCATTGAAGGGTATCATGCGGCTTCCTGCCACAATTGCGCTCGTTGGCCTGGCGCTGCTCGGCTCGTCGGCGGAACCGGCCATCCGCTGGGGGGCTTCTGTCGATGTGGGAATTGGCGGATATGCGCGGGCGCATCGGCTGAACGACGGGCGCGTGATGCTCGCATATTGCGGCGGCACGTGCGGGTGGATGCGTACGAGTGGAGACTTGGGGGCTACTTGGAGCGCAGCGAGGCGCTTGGTGGACCATGACATCATGAAGGAGGGTGATGCGGCCTACACGAACTTTGTGGGCAACATCGATTTCGCGCAGTTGCCAGCCGACCATGCGGCACACCCGAACCGTATCATCGTCTCGTTCAACTACCGCTGCCGCAACATGGCGAAGCGCCCGTTCTCGATCCACGAGATGCATTCCGACGACAACGGCGCGACATGGAGCGCGCCACGTCTGCTCTTCACGGCAAACACCTCGGAAGGGGTGTACGAGCCGTTCGTGCATGTCGCAGGGAGCGGGACGCTGGAGATATACACGGCAGACGAATCTGAACGGACGCTCGAAAAGCACAACCAGCGGATCGCGAAGCACGTCTCGACCGACGGGGGCGACACGTGGGGCGTGGCCCAGACCGTCTGCTCGTCGATGAGTTCCGCGACTGGCTGGAGCGGGCGTGACGGGATGCCTGCTGTTATCGAGTGGAGGGGGCACACCTATCTGGCCATAGAGTCGCGGGGCGACTCGCGACATCTCCATCCGCGCGTGCTGACTGACGGAACGCGGGAGGTGCCGCTTGCAGAGGATGTGCCCGCCAACATGGTCGGTGGTTCCCCTTACATCGCCGCCACGGAGAACTACCTGCTTCTGTGCTGGCAGCAGCAGCTCGGATCGGAGAAGCGGGGCAGCAGTCGGCGCGTCGTCGTGGCTGCAGCGCCTAAGGCGGAAGTTCCAGCGTCGTCCGGCTCAGTGGCGGGACTGTTTCGCGGGAAGTCCACGCCGCCGCTCTTCTGCGGACCGTCAGAACGCGGCAGCATGTGGAACGCGCTCTGCCCGCTGGAAGGCGACGATTTCCTGTTGGTGACGGCGCGAAGCTTCGCGGATGCGACTGGCAAGGTTCGCCAGCGCGTCTTCGTGACGAAGGCGTCAATAGAGGCATGCCGCTAGCGCATTGCCATGCATGGGGGGCTTTGGTATAATCCAGACATGAACTTTTTCATGTCCTACGTTTAACAACTTAGTGAGGAGCAGTTGAAGATGTGTGCAAAAGAGTTGAATGGCCTTGCCTCGAAGGGGATACGTGTTTTCATGTCGGTAATGGCGGCAGTCGGGCTGGCCTTGGCGGCGCATGGCGCGGTCGTGACGGCGGCGGACGGCGACACGGTGGTCATCGGCACGGATGTGGCGAACGCGGCCGGTACGGAACTCGTCGTGACGACGGGCGCATCGGGCGTGACGCTCGTCCTGCCCCCAGCCGATGCGCAGGGAACCGCGACCGTCTGGACGCGGATCTACCTGCAAGGCACCGGCACCGTCTCGTTCGCGGCGGCGGAAGGGCAGACGCCGACCTACATCCTCATCGCCGCCGGCCTCGCGGCCGACGACACCGCGACGCTCCACGTGGCCGCGCCGGACGTGAAAAAGCTCGGTGTGGGCGTGGTCAACGCGGCGAACGTGCCTGACAAGCTGCACTATCCCGTGGCGGACATCGCCAACGTGACGTTCGCAAACGCTGCCGGTAAATTTTCTCTGCGCGGGTACTGCACGGCCCGCAAGGTGCCGACGGCCTTTACCGTGGAGCCTGGCGCGGAGGTTGCGCTGCAGGGGGCGAACCCGTTGCACCTCGGCGATGCGTTCACGATGGCCGACTACGACCTGCTGGTGCTTTCGGCGGACGCCATCCCGTCCACCTGCACGGTCACGGTGAACCCCGGACGAACGCTTTCCTTCAAGCCGTGCGACCCAAACAAAGGATCTGCTTCCGCCTATCCGTGGCTGTGGACGGGCATTGCGGCCAGGGTGGGCGCGTTCCCCGTTGTCCTGAACGGGAACGGCGCCCGCATCCTCTGCCGTAACGTCAACTCGGCGTTGTTGGTGCTCCTGTCCACGGTCTCCGGCACGGGAGAGATCCTGTTCCAGTCCGACAGCACGGTAAACTACGCGCAACACGTCTTTCGCGGCATAACCTACCAGTCGCTCAAGAGCGATCCCGTCTCCATACCGATCCACACCGCAACCGAGCCCGAATTGGTCAGCGACCATTCGTGGACGAACAAGGTGACGCACTGGTTCGACGCGTCGGATGCGTCGACGGTGATCAAGTACGCCCGTGCGGGCAAGCCGGACAATGTCCGCTACGAGTTCGAGGGGAAGTATCCCGTCATCTGCGGCTGGACGGATCATATCAAGGGCACGAACGACAAGTTCCTCTTCAGCCGCGATGCGTTCAACGGTTGTAAGCCGCATTGGTTGCCGTATCTGGTGAAAGGCGGGTTGAACGGCAAGGACTACCTGAGTTTCGGCGTGTTTTACAGTGATATTGACTACAGCACGGTCGATTCTCGAGACTATCCGTCGGGCAGCAAGATTAACCGCTGGCTCCAGTTCGTCGCTAAAAGTACGACAGGCGCGAACGGCACGGGCAAGCCGAGCGGATCCTATACGACGCTGACCGGCTGCAAGTACTGCATCATGGTGTTCGGTTCGCAGTATGGCGGCGGCAAGTCGATCCTCGGCGATCAGAACGACGACGTCGCGCCGACCAACCACGGCAACATGGCGCGCGGCGGCAGCGTACTCACCCAAAACTGGTTTGCCTACAAGGGATATTCCCTAACGGTGGATGGCATGCCGGCCAAGACGACCGACAAGCCAAGCGGCGGCTGGCAGATTCTGTCGATCGACATGTCCGCCACCAACACGGTGCTGGACTGCCTCGGCGGGCATTTCGTCACAAAGGAGAGCATGGGAACTAGTCTGGCGGCCAATAACAGAAACTACACCATGACGGGCGGGCAGAACTACGGCGAGATACTGTTCTTCGACGAGGTGCCCACGGCCGCCGAGCGGGCGGCGTGCGAACGGTATCTGGCGGAGAAGTGGGGACTGCATTGTCCAGATTGGGACGCGAGTTTCACGGAGCTTTCCGGCGGCGCGCCGGTGTCGTTGGCCGACGCGGCTAACCCCGGCCGCACGGGAGCGGAAGAGGTGACGGTGGCGGGCAACTATTTCGGCACGCTGACCGTTCCGGCGGGCAAGACGCTCGTCGTCTCCGATCGTTCTGCGCCGCTTACGCCCTACGACATTCCGCAGCAGACCAACCTCGTCGCGTGGTTCGATCCGAGCCTAGACGGCGCGATTGACTTCCACGAGAGCGCAAGTGGCGGTGTCGGACGGCTCTACTCACGCACGGCGTCCGGCGTGGACAAGACGGACGGCGCATACTGGATGGGCATGCAGGCGAATGGGGGCATTACCGCTTCCAGCGGTCGTTACCCTTTCCTCGCCGAAACGAACTACCTAGGCGCGGTTGGCTTCAGCGCGTCGATGAAGTGGCTGGACTTCACGAAGAACGCGTCCGGCGATAACTTGGGCAACACGCTACGGTCGCATGTCCTGCCGGAGCTGGATGTCACGCAGACGAGTTCCTCCGTGATGACGTTCCGGTCGCTCTTCATGGCGCTCGACACGTCGGCGGGCGGCGGCAATCCGATCGGTGACGAAGTCAGTTTCAACGGCGCGATCAAGGTGCGCTCGCCCAGCGAGGAATTCGCCACCCCCATCTGGAACGCGAACAATACCGTCACGATGGCGCACACGTGGCTGGACACGGCCGAGGTGAACGGCACGACGGCGGGCTACAACGGACGTGCCGAGGTGCTGAGCTTCGGGACGG
>CAMPAF010000272.1 GCA_946631535.1 uncultured Verrucomicrobiota bacterium | reverse complement strand
GGGTCGTACACGCCCGCCCAGAACGCCTCGCCGCCGTCGCGCAGCTTGT
Organism: uncultured Verrucomicrobiota bacterium; assembly: GCA_946631535.1. Next base: position 4,306 of record CAMPAF010000272.1, on the reverse strand, counting down.
CCACGCGCACGCGCACGCGCACCTTGTACGTCGCGCCCGGCTCGAACTCCACCCGATGCATCGGGAACGTCGAGCACCACTCGAAGTGCGAGTTGAAGAGCTTCATCGCCTTGCCGTCCGCCGCCTTGGGGTCGTCCACGAAGTCGCCCCACGTTCCCTTCCTCGAGATGGAGATGTCGCGCTCCTCCACCTCGCCGGACGACGTGGCCGAAATCGGCCTAGGCTTGCGCGCCAGCAGTTCTTGCCACTCGCGTTTACGCTGCTCGTGGATGTTGCCGCCCTCGGAGAGCCGGATGTCCTTCGCCTCGGCCATGCGGTCCAGCAGGGATTTCGCCAGCGCCTGCATCTTCACGAGTTCCTGGGCGGCGAGGGACTTCCGCGCGAGGCACAGGACCTTGTCAGACTTCCGGCGCATGCGCTCGAGGCGCATGTAGTCCACCGCGAACGCCCCCATGCGCACGTTATAGGATGAGGCAGGATCATCCTTCACGGCGTCGATCGCCTGCTTCCAGCAGTCGGTCGCCATTTCCAGCACGGCGTCGGGAAGCGACGGAAGCGTCACGTCGTCGAAGATGCGCAGCGGTCGCTTGGCGTCCGCCGAGTGCATCAGCTGCAGGCGGTGGACGGCCTCGAAGTAGCGGCGCACGAACGGCGCGGCCTTGCCGTAGTAGCCCGCGAAGAAGTCGTCGAGAAGCGGCTCCATCGGCAGCTCCGGGTTCCACATCCACTTGGCGAGCAGCCAGGCCTTCAGTTCCGCGAAGTCGCCGTGGCGTCCCTGGTAGGCGCCCTGCTCGAAAAGGCACTTCACGCCGTTCGCGTGGAGGAACTTCACGTTGCCCTGGAGGGCGTACACGTTGGGGAACGGCATCGTGTAGTGACGGAAGTCCGTGGTGTAGTCCCACACGTACAGGAGGTCCGTCTGCTTCGCCCAGCCGCGGATGTCGTCGCGGAACGAGATGTTCTGCTTGTACGGGCTCACGTCGATCGGCTGCGCGAAGTCGCACTCGATCGTGCAGAGGCAGGGGATCACGTTGTGCCGCAGGCGCGTCTTCTTCGGCGGCTTGCGCGTGTACTGGTAGGCGAGCGTCTCGATGAGCGCGTTCGGGAACTCCTTCTCCACGGCCTCCGCCACTGCGTTCACGAAGCGGACCATCGTGCCCGCGTGCGACTCCTCCTCGTCGTCGATCGCCTTGCAGGCGGGGCACTCGCAGTAGTTGTACCAGTCGTTCTGGCTCACGCCGTAGAACTTCGCGCCGGGGTCGCGGCGTATGCACGCAAGGACGTTGGAGGTGACGATCCGCAGCACGTCGGGATTCGTGAGGCAGAGCTGCGTGCGCCCGTTGAGGCGCTTGCCCTTCACCATGCTGAAATACTCGGGATGCGTGTCGAAGTACTTCTCCGGCGGCAGAAGCCTGTTGAAGGTGTGGCAGCTGCCGAGCCCGCCGCCGAAGCGGAACGGCGTGCCGCCGTACTTCTCGTCGTTTCCGCGCCACGAGCGGCTGTTCACGCGCAGGCGCGCCGCGAACGCGCCGTTCTGCAGCACGTCCCACCAGAACGGCTCGCGCATCGCAAGAGCCGGCACCTGCGTGTCGTCGAGCGTGTCCGGCACGGCGATGCGGTCGAGGCGCGGAACCTTCTCGCACCACGACGCGTACCAGCGGCAGCCCACGAAGCGCTCCAGCACCTCGTATACGCCGTAGAGCGCGCCGCGGTCGGGCGCACCGATCACGAGCAGGTGCGGCGGACGCGCCACGAGCCGGAAGCCGTCCGTACCCACGGGAGGGACGCGCTCCTGCGCGTCCGAAACCAGACCTCTTGTGTACTTCGTCTCCCCGATCAAGACCGCCTTCGGCGGCAGCGGCGCGGCGTCCGTCGCGATCGGCAACTTCACGCCGGTCGCCTTCTCCGCGTAGTCGCGCAGCTCCTCGGCCGCGTACCGCTGCGAGGGCGATGCCTTCTCAGGCACGACGATCGTGTAGGCGGCCGGCTGGCCGCGCACGGCCAGCGGCATGTCCGCCATGGTTGATTCCGATGCCAGCGCGCACGCGCACGCCGCGAGAAGCGTCAGTGTCTTCATGTGTCTCATTTCTTGTTTGCGGTGCCAGATGCGGGCAAAGCGAGGGCTGCCCCCTTCAGGTCGGTCCAGAGCGTTCCCTCGCCGGCGTGCAGCACGCGGATGGAGAGGTCGGAGCCGAGCGACTCCACGAACTGCAGGTCGGCGAGCGTAGCCGGGGCCTTGAACACCTCGGCGCGGCGCTTCGTGCCGAGCGCCTGCTCGTTCGCCACGAGGAACTTCGCCTTCGCCTCGGCCTCGCCAGCGATGCGCACGATCTCGGCGCGGAGCTTGGCCGTGTCCAGGTTGATCTCGGCCACGCGCAGCTGCGCGTCGGCGGCGATGCCAGCGACGTCCTTGCGCATCTCGGCGGCGATGGTGGCCGTGATCTTCTCCGTCTCCTGCTCCGTCTCGCGCGTGCGCTGCTCCACCATCGCAAGCTCGGTGTTCAGCTTCGCCTGCTTCTTCGCGGTCTCCTGCTGGGTCTTGTTGGTGAGGTCCTGCTCCTTGGCGATGCTCGTCTCCTGGATCGGCTGGAGGATGTCCAGCGGCACCTCCACGTGGCGCACGATGGCGTTGCGCACGAGGATGCTCTTCTCGCCGAGGATCTTGACGAGCTCGTCCATCATCTCCTTCTGGAACTTCTGCCGCCCCTCGCCGTCGATGAACTCGCGCGCCTTGTAGCCGGAGCCCTTCATGCGCGAGACGGAGAGGATCTGCGGCAGGATGATCTTCGAGACCACCGCCGGCAGGTCGCCGTAGAGCATGTATATGCGCGAGATGCTCTCGGGCATCAGCTCGAACTCCACCGTCATGTCGAGCATGATCGCGAAACCGTCGGAAGACGGGAACTGCACGAACTGGTTCATGCCGAACGCCACCGAGTCGCTAACCGGCACCGCAGGCACGGCCGCAGGCGGAGGCGGCGCCTTGGCTGCGTGCGGCCTCTCTTTCCGCTTTCCTCCGGCCGCAGGCGACTGGCGCTTCATGCTGGAGGCCATCTGGCTCTGGGACAGGCGCGCGGCGTCGCCCTGCGCCACGATGCCGAGGTCGGCGTTGCGGTTCATGTAGTCGGCGCGCTTCGCGCTCTGCGCCGAGAGAGTGTTCTGCTGCAGCTCGGCGAGGCCGTTGGCGCTCGTCGACTGCGCCTTGGTGAGCACCACCGTGCCGCTCTTGCCGACGATCGACACCTGGTTCATGCCCACCTCGACCACGTCCACCTGGTACGCGCGAGGGTTGACGTAGTAGAGGCCAGGCTGCAGTATCTTCTCGCGCACGCCCTTCTCGCCAGGCCCCGCGAACTGCCCCTGGGGGGCCGGCTTGCCGGTGAGCGACGTGACAACGCCCGCGTAGCCGATCGGGATGTTGATCGCGCTCATCACCGTGATGTCGTATCCCTCTGGGTTGAGCCGGTAGGTTCCCGGACCCAGCACGCGCTTCCACACGCCCTTCGAGTCCTCGTCCGGCGCAAGGATCTCGCCGGCGGCAAGCTCCTTGCCCGTCTTTGAAGTGACGATGCCCACGCTCCCCGCGGGGATCGTCGTCGCATGCACGATGCGCCAGTCGTTGTTGATGGGATTGAGGAAGTGGCGGCCCTCCGCGAGCGGCACGCGCTGGACGCCCTTCTCGCCCGGCTCCGCTAGGATCCTCCCCGGAGGCAGCGGGCGGCCCGTCTTGGCGGTGACGATCGCCATCTCTCCCGCCGGCACGTACACGCGGCAGCACGTCCAGAGGAAGCCAGTAAACACGACGGCGACAACGGCGGCAGCGCCGACAACGATACCGATCGCCTTGTTCATTTCGCACCTCCCTTCACCTGCTGTTTCACTTGTGGTTGCCCATTCCCTTGCGGCGGCCACCCTCCTTGCTGTTGTACGCCCCCCTGCGGCGGCGCGCCCACTTGCTGTTGTAAGCCCCCCTGCGGCGGCGCGCCCACTTGCTGTTGTACGCTTGCTGTCTTCCCCCTCACGGGCAGCCCGAATATCTCGCCGGGGCTATCCGCGGTCACAACGTCTTTCAGCCTCGGCGCGGTCTTCTCGTAGAGCTTGGCGCGCACGTAGTCGCCCTCTGCGCCGTAGGCGGCCACCTCCTGCTTTAGGACGTCGGCCTCGGCCTTCGTGCGCGCCTCTACCACCTTCCGCTCGGCCTCGGCCTCGGTCAGCTTCGCCTCCGCATCGGCCTTTGCGGCCTTCAGCTCACGCGCAGCCACCTCCAGCTTCGCCTCGGCGGCGATCACCTGCTCGGCGCTGCGCT
>CAMPAF010000271.1 GCA_946631535.1 uncultured Verrucomicrobiota bacterium | reverse complement strand
GCATCCTCTGCGCGAAGGGCGTGCGGAACCTGCTCGTGGCGGGGCGGTGCGTCTCCACCGACCAGAAGGTGCAGGCGTCCATACGCGTGATCCCTGCGTGCTACCTCACGGGGCAGGCTGCCGGCATGGCCGCAGCGCTCGCCGTCGCGGGCGCGGGCGACGTGCACGGCGTGGACGTTAAGTCGCTCCAGAGAAAACTGAAGGACTTCGGCGCGTACCTCCCCAACGCCGCCGTGTGAAAACGAAACCAGGAGAAAGGAATAGCGAGATGAAGGGAATGTCCATTGTGTTGGCGGTCGCGGCGAGCGTGACCCTTCCGGCGCTGGCCGGCACGACGCTGACGGACGGCGTGTTGACGTTCGACACGTCGGACGGCGACATCCTCTACACCGACCCCATCGGCGCGGACGTGACGAAGATCGTGAAGACCGGCGCGGGCCTCGCCCACGTGGAGACCGGAAACCACGTCACCAACGCCTTCTCGGGAACGATCGAGATACAGGCGGGCACGCTGTGGGCGCCGTACCTCTCCAACCTCGGCAAGATGTCCGCACTCGACGTCTCGGCGGGCGCGACGCTCGACGTTTCGGGCTACTCCACGGGGAGCACAAGCCTTGCGGGCGGAGACGTCGGGCAGTTCCGCGGGGCGGTCGTGACGATCGCCGGTGAGGGCGTGAACGGCGTGGGCGCGATCTGCCTCACCAACGGTCCGTGGTCCTCCACGGGCAACCTCGGCGACTACATGTTCAAGAACGTCAGCCTCTCCGCCGACGCCAAGGTGAACGCCTCGTACCGCACGGGCTTCTCGAGCGGTACGCTGAACCTCAACGGCCACACGCTCACCGTCGCGGCCGGAACCTCCGACTGGAACCGTCAGTTCTTCTTCATCAACGAGACGATCAACCCGAACGGCGGCGCGGGCGAATACGGGCACATCAAGCTCGTCTCCGGCAAGATGACGCTGGAGCAGCAGCCCGTGTTCAACGGCGACGCGAACAACCAGCTCGTCGTCGACGGGCCGACGGCCCATCTCCAGATCAACGGGTTGAATGCCGCCCACGCGCCGCCGTGGACGCTCGTGTGGAAAAGCGGAAGAACCTTTGGAACGTCGTACGCCGTCAACGACCCGTACACGAGCGGCCATTGGGGAGGTCCGATCACCAGTTTCAACGGCGCTCCGATCACGAACAACATCGGCGGCGTCAAGCAGGCGATGACCTGGCACGGCCCCGCAACCAACGTCGTCGTCGTGCGGACGAGCGGACTCCTCACGATCAGCAACGCCCCGGCGATCACGAAGTTCAAGCATTCCGACATCTCGCAGCACGCGAAGGCCACGCGGTTCTACGGCACGGGCCAGAATTGGACGTTCGACGGCCTCGGCATCACCGGCGGCTACCTCGATTTTCGCAACCCCGGCGGCACGATGACGATCAACGGCAACACCGCCGTCTACTGGGCGATGGGTTCCAACTACGATCCTTGCCGACAGACGGTTGTCCAGTTCCGCGAAGGATCCTACAACTTCTGGAAGCTCGACTTCGGTTTCCGGCAAAGCTTCAGGACGCACGACCAGCTACTCGTGCGGGACGGCGGGGACGTCACGTTCGACTACATCATGAACGGGTATACGTCGAGTCCCGATACGGCCACGATCACGCCAAACACTACCGGTGGCACGAACGTGATCACGGTAACCGGGACGGGCTCCAAGTTGACGATGCGCAACTACATGTACAACGAGCACAACGGGAAGGGGACGGTGATCCTGAACGTGACCGACGGCGCCGTCTACACGTCGCCCATCACCTCCAACTACCTCTCGAAGGAACGCGGGATCTTCCAGCGGTTCTTTATCAACGTGGACGGCGCCACGATGGCGCTGACGGGCAAGGACGGCTACGCGAAAGGCGGCAAAGGATCGACGAACTACTGGGTGACGGCCTTCACGGTGATGGAGCATGGCGCGACGTTCGACACGTCGGGCGCGACCGGGGCGAAGTACTTGCAGGGGCCGATCGTGCATCCGCGCCCCGGGCGGCGCGTCAAGTCGATTCCCTTGCCGACGAGCACGGCGTTCACGAACGCGCGCCACTACATCCCGAGTTCCGTCGTCATCAGCGGTGGCTCCGGCGAGGGCACGAGCGGATTCCTCATCGTGAACGAAAGCACGACATACGCGACGAACGTCCTCCTCACGTCGTCCGGTTTCGGATACGGCCCGAACGACCAACCCACGGCGACATTCTACACCAACGCCAACCGGTCCGTGGCGTTCACGTCGAACTGCGTGATGGAGGACGAGCCGCCCGCCTCATCCTACGCGGGTATCGTGAAGACTGGCGCGAAGGATCTCGTGTTGCAGGCGGCGAACACGTACTACGGCCCCACGAAGGTGGCGGCCGGCAAGCTCGTGTTCGAGGTGGCGGACGGGCGTCCGCTCGATTCGTCCGTGACGGTGCTGGACGGCGCGACGGTGGACTTCAGCGGCCATGCGCAGCAGATGCCCGACCTAGGCGGCTGCGGCACGGTTGCGAACGGCGCGGTAACGGTGACGAACGCGCTCGTGGCGGCGTTCGACGACCTCGCGGCGGGGAAGTCGCTGACCGTTTCCGGCGCGTTCACGTTCGCATCGGACGCGGCGGTGGACCTGACGGGCGCGTTCTCGGAGGACAACGCCAAAGCGGCCTTCCGTTCGGCGACGACGGTGCTGACGGCGACGGGCGGCATCACGGGCACGCCGACGCTGCGCGTGAACGGCGCGGCGAATCCTTACGGCGCGCTGGTGCTTGAACCGTCAGCTGACGGCAAGTCGCTCCTGTTGCGCTACGCCGCCGGCACGATGGTGATCTTCAGGTAGGTGGGACTCCGGGACCGCCGGGACCACCGAGACCGCCGAGAGCGCCGGGACCACTCGCCTACGCAACCTTCTTCCCGCGTTGGGCCTGTTTATGGTATAATCTGCGGCATGGACAAACTCGCATTGATTTGCATGATTGCCGCCTGCTCATTGCTGGCGGGATGTTTCGACAACTGGGGACGGCCTGCCGACGCTGCGGCCGTAACGTCCCTTAAGGCGCTGACGCCGACCAACCGCGCCGAGGTGGCGCGCCTGTACCTTCGCGGCAGCAAGGAGACGATCGCGGACGACTCGTTCGCCGACCTCCCCAAGCTGCGCGAGCTAGACCTCTCCGAGCTGAAGCTGAAGAAGCTGCCGACCAGCGTGCTTTCGCTGAAGACGCTGAAGACGCTCTATCTCGCGCGCAACGAGTTCGATGCCGTGCCCGACGGTCTCGCGCAGCTGACCGAGCTGACGTACCTCAACATGGACGGCAACAAGCTCGCGGCCGTGCCGGCATCGCTCGCTGGGGCGACCCGCCTGCGCTGGCTGCGCCTGAACGAGAACAGCATCCACGAGCTTCCCAAGGAGCTTGCCGCGCTGAAGGACATCCAGCGCATCTACCTGAAGCACAACCAGCTTGCCGCCGTGCCCGAGGTTGTGAAGGAATGGCCGCTCCTGGAGGATCTCCTGCTCGACTCGAACCCGATCTCCGCGCTGCCGGACTGGGTGACGCAGCTGCCAAAGCTGAAGAGCGTCTCGCTCTCGAACTGCAAGCTGACGAAGCTGCCCGATGACCTCTCCGGCTGGCGGAAGCTGGAGTCGCTCGTCCTTTCCGGCTGCCCGATCCCTGCCGACGAGGCGAAGCGGATCCGCAAGGAGCTGGGCGACGACGTCGCCGTCGTGTTCTGAGGAGGCTAGTCCAATGATGCGTGCTGGACTGCTGGCGGTGGCCGCGTGCGGCTTCCGGATGCTCTTTGCGGCGGCGACGGCGACCGAGGGCTTCATCGACCTTCCGACGTATCCGTTCTCGGATCCCGATCCTGTGCCGTGCACGGCAGAGAAGCGCTACCCTTATTTCCGCTTCGACGGTTCCACCGCCGAGGCCGTCACGCAGCGGTGGCAGTGCGTCACGCTGGAGAACGACCGCGTGCGCGTGACCGTTATGCCGCAGGTGGGCGGCAAGGTGTGGGGGGCGGTCGACAAGGCGTCCGGCCGCGAGTTCATCTACTTCAACCATGCCGTCAAGTTCCGCAACATAGCGATGCGCGGCCCGTGGTGCAGCGGCGGCATCGAGTTCAACTTCGGCATCATGGGCCATTCGCCCACCACCGCCACGCCGGTGGACTGGTGCGTGCGCACGAACGCAGACGGCAGCGCGAGCTGCTTCGTCTCGGCGACGGAATGGGTCAACCGCACGACCTGGCAGGTGGAGGTGAACTTGCCGGCGGACGCCGACCACTTCCGTACGCGCACGACGTGGTTCAACGGCGCAAACCTGCCGGGGCCGTACTACCAGTGGATGAC
>CAMPAF010000270.1 GCA_946631535.1 uncultured Verrucomicrobiota bacterium | reverse complement strand
ACATCGACCCGCAGTAGATGTCGAGCACCGTCACCTTCGGATTGTCGATCGCCTCACGGCAGCGGTCGAGCCGCGCGCGGAGAAGGTCGGCCGGGTTGTTGAACACCAGGAAGCACTTCGCGCCGTGCTCGGCGGCATACTGGAGCGTGCCCAACACGGATGACGTCTCGCCGCCCTCCGTGATCGCCACGAAGGTGTCGCCCTCGCCTACGTCGAGCGCGGCGGCCTGGCGCCGTCCGCCCTCGGCGAAGTCCTCGAAGAACTCCACAGAGCGAATGAGCGCAAAGTCGCCGCCAGTCATGATCGAGGCCGACCGGTCCGCGAGCGCGCGCTCCGCCTCGGTCAGCTCCGCCGCCCGGCGGTGGAAGAAGTCGCGCCACATGGACTCCAGCAGGATGGAGAGGCGCCCCGTCGCGCCGCACCCAGAGAAGATGATCCGCCCCTTCGGCGCCTTCAGCGTCTCGACCATCGACGCCACGAGCTTCTCGAACTTCTCTCCCGCGAAGACGTGGCGCATCGTTATCGGAATCTGCCTGTCGCCGCGCTGCAGGCACTGTACGCCAGCAAGCGTCGAACGCTTGAAGTCGTCCTCGAGCGTCGCCGTGATCGGGTTCGACTGCTCGGTGGGGATGAAGCCGAGGTGGAACTGCTTCTCGTTGTCGATGAAGTCGCGCGCCTTGGCCTTCACGGCCTCCGAGCAGGTGAAGGCAGTTGCCGCACCAGCGACGAATACACACATGCCAAATGACATCATCTTTCTCATAGTATCAATCCTTTCACCTTTCACCATTCTCGATAAGAGCCGGGCATATCCACGCCGTCACGGCGGCGCACTCCATGCCGAAAGGCAGGTATCCGCCGAAGCCGATTAGCGGCATCTCCCATATCTGGAAGCGGTGCACGAACGGCACGGAGTATATCCACTTCGCGAGCGCGTAGTAGTTCCAGGTCTCCCAGCAGAGTCCGCATACGAGCGCCGCGAGCGCGAAGCGGAACACCACCGACCAGTTGCCAACCGCCAGGCAGTCGAGCGCGCACGGCTCCTTCAGCGCCACCTGCACCAGCAGGAACACCATGAGCGGCGAGAGCCACAGGAGCGGGAACGTGTAGCGCGGGAAGAACACGATGCCCGCGAGCCCAAGCGCCGCCACGAACGATAGCACCGCAATCGCGCGCCATCCGCGCATGTTCACCTTGCCCATGTTGGCGTAGTTCTCGTCGGCGAACGGACGGAACGTGTGCAGGAACGCCGCAACCGAACAGACGCCAGGCAGCACGGACGCGAAGCAGATGGTGGCGTAGAAGGTGTATTCCAGCGCGCCAAGCTGCGATATGCCCACGTAGTACCAGTTCCACACGTAGCGGTTCAGGTACTCGAAGAACCACCAGAAGAGCGAGCTCGCGGGGAACAGCGCCGCGTAGGCCCACGGATGGTCCGTCATCGGGGAATGTCCGCTCCGCTTCACGCAGAGCGCATTCACGAGGAGTATGAACCCCGCCCACACGGGCGCGTACGACAATTGCACCTGCACCCTCTCTGGAAGCGGCGGGAACCAGCGGAAGTGGTAGTTCCAGGAAAGTATCCAGCCCGAGACGAGTATGGCTACGCCCAACCAGCCCCACCAGGGGAACGGAGAATGGCGAAAGGTGAAGGGTGAGGGGTTATTGATGGCGGAAGACCGGCGCAATCCGGACACCGCCGCCTTGAGACAGCGCTTTACGAGCGGACGAAGGCACACGAACGTGAAGAGCGACAGGCCTATGAACCAAGGCCAAGAGAACGGACAGCGGTGGTTCCACAGCTTTTCAGGCTGGAAGCCCCAGTCTTCCGTGCGCGGCGGAAAGCTCTTGACGCCTTCCCATATCTCGTCGTATCCACCAAGCCAGGCGCAGAGCGCCGGCGCACCAAGCAGCACGATGGCAAGAATCAAATAATGTAGTATACGTTTCATTTCCAGAAATCCCAAAAGCCGCAGACCACAAGGGCCACGGCGATTCCAAAGAAGACGCCGGCAACGACCTCAACCCGCGTGTGCCCTAGCCGCTCGCGCAGGCGTTGCGCCTCAAATCGTTCCTCGCCGGTCAGGTTCAGCCGCTCGACGATGCGGTTGAGCAGCTGCGCGTGCTCGCCGGCCGCACGACGGATGGAGAGAGCGTCCGCCAGCGTGATGGTGCCGAACCCGACGGCGATCATCGCCTCAGGCGAGTCGAACCCGTCGGTTAGTCCCACGGCGACGGCGAGCGCCGTAACGAGCGCAGCGTGCGCGCTCGGCATGCCTCCCGGAGCGGAGAGGACCTTCTTGTCCAGCTTGCGCGTGCGGAACCAGCCTTGCATCAGCTTGATGACCTGCGCAAGCCCCCCCGCGAGGAACGCGGAGATGAACCACGGATGGCGGATGATCTCGAAGGCGTTCAGGTCCCGCCAGTCCCTGATGACGCCCATTGCGAAAGACAACATGACGGGTAATATACCATCGTATCGCTCACACGTCAAATCTGCATCGCACTATCGCAATGTCGCACCAGCTGCCGTTCCGAGCTTTGTGCTGAAGGAATACTCCTTGCCAGGCATGAACCCCGCCGCGTCGCCGTCCAGGAACGCGTGGCGCACGGCGTCCGTCCCGTCCGGGCGCCACGCCTGAAAGAGAAGCCGCGGCGGCACGTCGGCCACTGGCTTGCCGTGTACCTTCACGCGCATGTCCATGCCGAACCCCGTGTCGTCGCGGAAGACGTACGACACAGTGAACGCAATGCGGTTGCGCAGCTGGCCGAACCGATGCGCCTCGCGCAGGAAGCCCGTGAACGAGAGGCGCAACGTCCCGTCCGCGTCGCGCCGAAACGTCTTCTCCGCCTCGATCTCGTCGCGCGAGGAATACCGCGTGCGTTCCTTCTCGTCGCCCTTTCTCACGAAGCCGTGGTCGGTGTAGACGTAGGCGTCGTGTATGATTTCCTTCCACTCGCCCTTTGCATCCCTGCGCCACACACCCGCCACGGACCCAGTCCGGCGCAAACGCACGCGCAGCGCGCCCGTCTCGAACACCCAGCCGCCCGTGACGACCTTCAGCCGGTCGTCGCCTGTCCCGAGACCTTCCGGCAGGCGCGGCTCCTCGCGCAGCGCCACCGGCGTCTCGGGCTCGGTCGCGATGTGGAAACCCGGCTTCCCGTCCTTCGTATCGAGCAGCTTCACGCGAACGCCGGCCGGCGGATGCCAGGCGTAGACCCTGCCGTTCTCCGCGTATCCCACCGACGCCGTCTCCTCCGTGAAGCCGAACGGCGCGAGCGCCGAGTCGAAGAAGCACGGGCCGCCCTGCGGCAGACGGTAGATCGAGCCCGGGCCCTCCGTTCCCGCGAAGTGGGGATGGCGCACGTAGAACGGACTCACGAACGTGCCTTCCGCCGTGCGGGCGAACCAGACCTTGCCCGTCGGCACGGCAGATTCCGCAAGCGGTATGGCCTTCCCGTCGCGGTAGACGGCGTAGCCGAAGGCGGGCAGTTCAATCGGGAACGACGTGCCCCCGCGCACGGTGACCGTGCCCGAGACGGGATAGGCGTTGAAGTTGACGGCCGGCACCACCTCGCTCGGCCGCGCAGCAGCGCGGCCCTCCCGATTCTGCGGATCCTTCAAAAGACATGTCCAGACGCCGGGCGGCGCCGTCGTGGCGAGGTAGTCCGGCGTTCCGCGCCGCAGTTCCGGCACGCACCGCCGCAGGTCGAAGATGCGCCGGTACGCGAACACGTGGCCGTCCTCCTGCTCCTGGTAGACGAGCGGGATGCCGGGGATGAACGAGATGAACGCCTGGCACGCCTCCGAGGCGGCGCTCCCCAGCCAGAGCGCGATGCGCATCTGGTCGTGGTTCTCAAGGTAGCGCATGCGCACGAGGTCAGGAATCGATGCGTAGTGCTGCTCGTGCAGCCATCGCGAGAGGCGTGGCACGAGGACGTGCACGTCCTCGTCGCGGAAACGGGAGAACAGGGATCCGAGAGGGAAGTCGTAGATCGCGTCCGACACCGCGCCGAACTGGTTCTCCCCCACTTCGGCGAGATTGGCGGAGTCCTGCCGGACGCCCTTCACGGCCGCGCGCAGGGCGCGCTGCATCGCGAAGCCGCCCTGCGAAACCGAGAGGCTGGCGCGCGCGTAGGGGATGTCCTCGGCCCAGCTCGGGATCTTGCTCCCGCTCACGGCGTCGATGCGGAAGCCGTCGAGGGCGTATGTGCGCGTGTAGAACGCCACCACCTCCGCCATGTAGTCGATCCAGCCGGGATGGAGGAAGTCGAAACACCAGTAGTTCAGCGACTTGCCCTCCTCCGTGCGTACGAGCCACTCGGGATGTTCCTTCGCGCGGGTGAACCAGTCGCTGCCGCCGTGCGGCACGCAATCCTGCCAC
>CAMPAF010000269.1 GCA_946631535.1 uncultured Verrucomicrobiota bacterium | reverse complement strand
AGGGGAGCGCCGACACGGCGGCGGAACCCGCGATGCTCGTGGGGCGGTCGTAGAAATGGTAGAAGCGGCGTGTGGTGACGAGGACGCCGGAATTGTCGATGATGGAGTAGATGGAAAAGCCCGTCGCCGAGAACCAGAACGCCGTCACGGCCGTCCTGTCGGCATTGTACGTGAAGCCGTAGCGGGACGTAGGCAGCTCCTCCACCGTGCCGTCGTCCGCGAGGTGCACCACGCCAAGCGTCGAGGCGGCGGTCACGGCCACCGGCTCGTCGAGGTCCACCGTCACGCGCACGGGGTCGCCCGCGTCCGGCTGCCACTTGCGGCCGCCGTGGCGGATGGAGATGTCGTAGGAGGCCAACACGTTCGGTGAAGCGACAGGAGTGCAGCTTCCCAGAAGCCTCTTCGGAGAAGCGACACCCTTGCCGCTTCCCCGACGCTTCTTCAGGCCGTCCTTGATTTTGCGCTGGGCGTCTTGCGCGTGCGTGCGCGTGAGGGACACTTCCGCGCCCTCGGGAAAATGCTTGCGCCCCGCACGAACGTCTATGCGGCCGCCGACGCCCTTGCGAGTCAGGCGAGATGACATTCCATCGCGAGGCATGGAAGGCTTGGCGTCTGCGGGAAGCACAAACGCCAGGACACTAGCCAACACGGCTATAGCCCTTCCCCATCTCTTCATCATCGTCCTACTTCTCCTGTCTCCTGTATTCTATGCTAAACAACCCTTAGCGGTGGCGAGTACGAGAAAAAACACCGCAAATGGTACGAGAAACCTTCAACCGTACTTGAACTTCTGGTATCCAGAAACCGTAAATCTGACATTCCCCACCAAAAAATGACAAGACTTCTAGGTCAGAGAACAGTCGGTATGTTACCATAATCATTGCGCTAACGCAAGTACTTCTCTGGCGCATTTTGAAGAAAATCGCGCGGATTTTCTCCGCTATATCAGTTGCACAGGACTCGCGACATCTCACTTTCGAGGCGTTAGCAGGCCGATCTTATCGAATGGGATCGACTTGAAGCCGGGTATCTTCTTGTATAGCTCGGCGTCGGGGACGAGCCCGAAGTCCTTCCCGCGCATGTCGCGGAAGCCCGGATCGTGGTTGAACACCACGTCCGTCGCGTTCGTGTACCAGCGGCCCGAGAGGATGCCGGGGCGCTTCTCGCCGGGCTTGCGTCCGGGGAGGGTCGCCGGACAGTCCACGAACGCGTTGTTGAAGGCGGCGTTCCAGCGGATCGCGTCTGGCTGCGGATCGAAGTAGCCGATGAGCTCGGGATAGCGCGTGGTGTACGGCGGGCAGCGGATGTCGACCTCCTTGGTCAGGCGGCCCTGCTCCAGGGGCGACTGGAGGAAGTCCGCCCAGCGCTTCTGCGGCCACGGCGCCGAGCCGAGCGGTCGCTTGCACTCGATGAAGATGCAGTTGTCGACGACGTTCGAGTAGCCGCCGTGGCAGAACACCGTGCCGAAACCGCCGAAACCCGGCTCGCCGCAACGGTAGAACACGTTGCCGACCACGAAGTCGCCGCCGTCGCCGTCGTCGAAGTACACGGCCGCGTTGCCGTGCCCGCGCGGCGAGCCGATCTCGCTCCAGAAGTTGTAGCGCAGGACGTTGCCGCGGCAGGACGGGTTGCGCCCCTTGTAGAAGGCGGACGCGTCGTCGGAACTCATGCAGACGTTCGACACGACGTTGTACTCGAACACGTGGTCGTTGCCGTACAGGCCCACCGCCATGTGCGGCGCGCCCGACAGCTCGTTGTGCCGCGCCACGTTGCCGCACCCGCCGATCTGGATGGCGCTCGCGTAGGTGAGGCAGTGTTGCGAGAAGTCGCGGATGAGGCAGTCCTCGACGAGATTCCGCCCCGGCGTGAGCGTCCTGCGGTTGCCGCCGCTGAGCGTGATCCCGCCCGTGCCCGTATCGTGGACGTCGCAGGTGACGACGCGGCAGTCCGCGCAACCCTCAGCGTAGACCGCCTTGCAGCGGATGTTGTAGAGACGGCACTTCTCGAGCGACACGCGCGTGCAGCGCCTCAGCAGGACAGCATCGCCCTGGCATTCGGTGAAATCGATGCCGCGGAAGACGATGTCCGTGCCGTTCTCGATGGCGAGCAGGTGCCGCCACTTCGCGCCGAGGACCACGCGGGAGTCCTTCCCGAACGACGCCGGCGGGTAGAGGTAGATTTTCTTCGCGTCGCGATCCACGTAGTATTCACTCGGCGCGTCCAGCTCCTCCAGCAGGTGCACGGCGCGCCAGCGGCGCGGCGAGGGATTGCCCGCACGCACGCCGTACTGGTGCTGCACGGCGAACGTGATGGAGTTGGAGGCCGTGTTGATGGACGCGACGGGGATGACGGCGTCGTACCAGTCGAAGCACCAGAAACCGTGCAGCCACACGTACGGCGCGCCCGTCCAGCGCGCGGGACGGTCGCCGGAATACCCGAAGGTGCCGCCGCGCGGCTGGGCGTTCGCCTTCGGGCCCTTGAGCGAGTCGCCCACGCTGCCGTCGTTGTTCTTCGTGCCCGGGTCGATGAACTTCGCGATCGTGGACCAGCCCTCGTTCGGCCACCGCGCGGGCGTCATGCGCACGCCGTCCACGAAAAGCTCAGGGATGGGCAGCGGCGCGCGGGCCTCGCGCTTCAGGACGTCGCCGAGCCACGCGTTCTCCGA
The DNA here is from genome assembly GCA_946631535.1 of uncultured Verrucomicrobiota bacterium. The sequence continues at coordinate 1,725 of CAMPAF010000269.1, read as the reverse complement.
TGCGAGGTCGGCCACGAGCACCTTGGCGCGCACGGCGGGATCGACGCGCGGCGTCCCTGCGGGAACGGGCTTGAAGCGTTCCGGCTTCAGCTCGATGCCGTCGCAGAGCACGGCGCGTCCGCCGTCCGCCGAACGCCACGTCACGTCCGCGTCCCGGGCGTCGAGCTTCAATGCGGCCGAGCGCCGGTAGACGCCGGGTGCGAGAACGACCTCCACGCCTTCCGCGCGCTTTTCCGCCGGCAACGCGCGCGCCGCGTCCCGCGCCGCCTCGAGCGATCCGCCGGGTTTCACCTCAATCACATACGGCGCACCCTGCGCGCACACGACCGCGCCCTGTATCGCCAACGCGACAAGACCGCAAGATCCAACTCGTATTGCCATCTTCTTTGCGTTCGTCTCCTTTTCTTCATGAGGCAGTTGCAAAACCCATCTTTCGCGCCATTCGCGAGCCAAGCCACACGGCCTGACGAACTCCGCAAAACCACCGCTGCGCGGCTGAAAGATTCAGCGCATCAATTATGCCAAAATCTCACTCTGAGCGCAAGGGGGGGGGACCGGCCCCCCTAGCGCATTTTTCTGCAAATCCCCCCTTGCGGAGTCAGAGGGGATTTGGTAAACTATTCGCGTTTTGACCCCACGGGCTCATCGTTCATCGGTTAGGACCTCGGACTGTCGATCCGAAGAGGGGAGTTCGATTCTCCCTGAGCCCGCCACTTTTCAGGAAACCGCCGTTGGGCGGTTTTTCTGTTTTATGGTATAATCTGCCCATGAAAGAATTCTTCGACGTCACCATTCTGGCCATCCTGCAGGGAGTGGCAGAATTTCTTCCCATATCCAGTTCGGGCCATCTGGTCATCCTCCAGCATATACTCGAAGTTCCGGAAGACATCCGCATGAAGCTAGAGGTGTTCCTGCACGGTGGGACACTCATTGCCGTGTTCGTGTTCTACTGCAGGCGGATCGGCACGATCCTCAAGGGACTTGCGGCGCGCGATGCCGCAGAAAGGCGCGGCGCATGGGGATACGCGCTGAAGCTCTTCATATCCGCCTTGCCGGCCGTCATCGTCTATTTCACGTTCAAGCACAGCATCGAATCGCTAGTGGAGAACGCTCGCATGGTCGGCGCGCTCCTGATGTTCACCGGCGCAGTGCTGCTGGGCACGCGATACCTTCCGCGCGGCGAACGGCCGGTAAGTTTCCTTCGTGCCCTGGTCATGGGGATCGGCCAGGCCATAGCGCTCCTACCTGGCGTCTCGCGTAGCGGCATGACGCTTGCGGCGGCGCGGGGCGGGAGGGTTGGACCGGCGGCGGCGGCTGAATTCTCGTTCCTCATGAGCGCGCCGCTCATAATGGGTGGGGTGGCATTGGAATTCATCAAGGGAGAAGTGAGCACCGGCAGCCTTTCGTGGGGCGTGCTGATCTGGGGCGTCGTTCTTTCCGCGGTTGTTGGATACTTCTCGCTTGCGCTTCTGCTGTACGCGCTGAAGGGACGGTGGTTCTGGCTTTTCGGTCCGTACTGCATCGTCGCGGGCCTGCTCACGGTCTGCTTCTGCTGAAGGCGATCGTTTCTGCCGAAGGCAAAAAGATAGCTGGCCTGCCGGGCGGGAATGGGGAGGGGGTGTGAGAGCCAGGCGGGCCAGCTGGGGGGCTTGCGCCCCCGAAGGGGATAAAAAGCCGGCGGCGTCCTACTCTCGCGCGGGCGGGTCCCGCACTACCCTCGGCGAA
>CAMPAF010000268.1 GCA_946631535.1 uncultured Verrucomicrobiota bacterium | reverse complement strand
GCCGCAGGCGGACGGGCCGCTGGAGCCGTCCGTCCAGAACGAGGTGGACCACGCGATCGACATGGGCGAGCGGTGGCTGGAAAAGAACTTCAAGGATATCGGTAGGGACATGCGTCCCGCGTGCCCGCGGTCGCGCGGGACGCGCGACCCTACTGGTCAACCTCAAGGCTGCAAGGACGTTAAGGACGTTAAAGACCTTAAGGACCTTACGCTCGCGCTGGGCCTCACCAACGGGCAGACGCGCGTGGAGATTGCCCTTAAGCTCGTGTCGTCGCAGCGCGGCGGCGGCTGGTGGCTCACCGACACCAACGCCGCGCCGACGCGCCTAGCTGTCAAAATACTGAAAGGACTCTGATGCATCCTGACCTCATATCGATAGGTTTCCTCCACATCAAGACGTACGGCGCGTGCATGGCGCTGGGGTTTCTTGCCGCATGGCAGGTGCTGTCGTGGCTGTGCCGCCGCACGGGCCGCGTGTCCGACGCGCTGACGGGCCTCGTCACGTGGATGATGGTGTGCGGAGTGGTAGGCGCGCGGGTGGCGTACGTGATCGAGCATTGGCATCAGGAGTTCGCGGCGCACCCGGAACGGATTGTCCGCGTGGACCAGGGCGGACTGATGTTCTACGGCGGACTCATCCTGGCGATAGGGGTGTTCCTGCTCTGGTGCCGACTGAAGAAGGAGCGGATACTACCGCTCGCTGACATGATGACGACCGTGATTCCGCTCGGGCACGCGTTCGGCCGGATAGGGTGCTTCTTCTATGGCTGCTGCTACGGACGCGTGTCGCAGGCGGCGTGCGCCGTCAGCTTCCCGCGCGGCTCGCCGGCCTGGTACGAGCAGACCAGCGCCGGGCTGATCAACTCGTCCGCACAGGCCTCTCTGCCGGTGCTGCCCACGCAGCTTTTCGAGGCGGCCGCCGTGGCGACGCTGTTCGCCATCCTTGTTTTTGTGTACATTCGCTTCTGGAAGAGTCGTCCCGGTTTCACCACCGGCATCTACCTCATCGGCTACGCGCTCATACGCTTCGGGATGGAGGTGCTTCGCGGAGACCCGCGCGCTGCTATCGGGCCGCTCTCGATAGGACAGACGATCTCGCTCGCGCTTCTGCTAACTGGCGTGGCGTTCGCGATTTCGGCGTGCCGGCGCGGCGGAGACAGCGCAGAGCGGAAGGAAGAGGGCGAAGGGTGATGGCCGCGCGGGCTAAATGGTTCGACGCATGGGTGCGGGAGCGCGTACGCTTCCTCGACGGCGGCATGGGCACGCAGCTGCAGGCGCGCGGCCTCCAGCCGGGCGAGGTTCCGGAGCTTTGGAACCTTTCTCGTCCCGACGACATCCGCGCAGTGCATGCGGCCTACGTTGCCGCCGGCGCCGACATCGTCTATGCCAACACTTTCGGCGCGAACGCGGCAAAGTACCATGGCGACGCGCCGCTGGCGGACGTCATCGCCGCTGGCGTCGCCATAGCTAAGTCTGTCGCCGGTTCGCCGCTCGTTGCGCTCGATGTCGGGCCGACGGGCCGACTCCTGAAGCCGGCGGGCGACTTCGAGTTCGACGCCGCGTACGACGCGTTCGCCGATCAGGTGGCGCTCGGCGCGAAGGCGGGGGCCGACCTGGTGGTCGTCGAGACGATGGGCGACACTTACGAGCTCAAGGCCGCCGTGCTTGCCGCCAAGGAGAACTGCGACCTGCCGATACTCGCCACCGTCGCGCTCGGCGAGAACGGCAAGCTCCTCACGGGCGGCGATGTGGAGGCCGTTGCAGCTCTGCTGGACGGACTGCGCGTCGACGCGTTCGGGCTCAACTGCGGACTAGGCCCCGACCTGATGCGGCCGTACGTCGAGCGCCTCGCGCGCGCCACGTCGCGTCCGATCATCGTCAAGCCCAACGCCGGACTCCCGAAGGTGGTGGACGGACAGACCGTCTTCACCGTTGGGCCGGAGGAGTTCGCGCGCGACGTCGTCTCGCTCGTCGAGGCCGGCGCCTCGATCGTGGGCGGATGCTGCGGCACCACGCCCGCGCACATCGCGGCTGTGCATGAGCGGATAATGGAGGACCCCGCACCTGCGCGGTCTAGCGCTGAACGGTCGCGCGGGAGCGCGACCCTCCCGTGTGTCATCTCCTCCGGCACGCACGCGGTCGAGATCCCGCTGGACGACACGATCATCATCGGCGAGCGGATCAACCCGACGGGCAAGAAGAAGCTCAAGGCCGCGCTCACCGAAGGGGACACGGCATACGTGCTGCGCGAAGCGGTGTCGCAAGCCGAGGCTGGCGCGCACGTGCTAGACGTGAACGTGGGCGTGCCTGGCCTGGACGAAGCGGCCGTGCTGGACGCGACCGTGCAGGCCGTGCAGGGTGTCACCGACCTGCCGATCCAGATCGACACGTCCGACCCGGTGGCGCTTGAGCGCGCGCTCCGCCACGTCAACGGCAAGCCGCTCGTCAATTCCGTAAACGGCAAGGAGGAGTCGATGCACGCCGTGCTGCCGCTAGTGGCGAAGTACGGCGGAGCGGTGGTGGCGCTCACGCTCGACGAGGCGGGAATCCCGCCCACGGCGGAAGGGCGGCTCGCGATCGCGCGGAAGATACTCGCGCGCGGCGCGGAGTACGGGCTCGCGCCGTCCGACTTCGTGATCGACGTGCTGTGCCTCGCGGTGAGCGCCGACGCGAACAGCGCGAACGTGGTGCTGGAGTCTCTGCGGCGCGTGCGCGAGGAGCTGGGGTGCCGCACCGTGCTGGGCGTTTCGAACATCTCCTTCGGTTTGCCGGCGCGTCCGCTCCTCAACGGCGCGTTCTACACGCTCGCGATGGGCTCGGGTCTTTCCGCCGCCATCGTCAACCCGCTCTCCGACGAGATGATGACGGCGCATCGCGCCTACCGCGCGCTTACGGGCAAGGACCGCAACTGCGAGGCGTGGGTGGGGGCGTACAAGGATTTTAAGGTCCTTAAGGTCCCTAACGTCCTTAATGGCCTTAACATCCCTAACGACCCTACCAATCCTAACAACCTTAAGGACTCTAAAGACCTAAAATCCACTAACGGCCTCTCCGCTGCCATCCGGCGTGGGCTGAAGGGCGATGCGGCGGCGGCGGCGAAGGCTGCGCTCGTCGAGGGGCGTCAGCCGGTGGAGGTGATCGACGGCGAGATCGTGCCCGCGCTGGAGGTTGTGGGCAAGGGGTTCGAGGCGGGCACCGTGTTTCTGCCGCAGCTCCTCATGGCCGCGGAGGCGGCAAGCGCGGCGTTCGACGTGGTGCGGGCGGCGTTGCCGGCGGACGCGTCGGCGAAGCGCGGTCCTGTGGTGATCGCCACGGTGAAGGGCGACATCCACGACATCGGCAAGAACATCGTGCGCGCGCTCTTGGAGAACTACGGGTTCCGCGTGATCGACCTCGGACGCGACGTGCCGCCGGAGAAGATCGTGGAGACGGCCCGCCGCGAGAAGGCGAAGCTGATCGGACTCTCAGCGCTGATGACGACGACGGTCGGCTTCATGGAGGAGACGATCAGGCAAGTGCGCGCGGCGGGGCTGGACGCAAAGGTGGTCGTGGGCGGCGCGGTGCTGACGGCCGAATACGCGAAGGAGATCGGCGCCGACTACTACGGCAAGGACGCGATGGCGTCCGTACGCGTGGCGGAGGAGGTGTTCGCGTGAGGATCGCGGGCGGCGAGTGGTGCGGGCGCACGCTCAAGGCGCCGCCTGGCGACGCGGTGCGCCCCACGCAGGATCGCGTGCGCGGCGCGCTCTTCTCGATGATCCAGGCGGAGATCGCAGGCGCGTCGTTCCTCGACCTCTTCGCGGGCGCGGGCAGCGTGGGGCTGGAGGCCCTCTCGCGCGGGGCCGCGCGCGCTACGTTCGTCGAGTGCAATCCGCGCCACGCGTCATGCCTGGCGGCAAACGTCGCGGCGCTCGGGGCCGGACCGCGCGCGGAGATCGTACGCGCGGACGCCTTTGCGTGGTCGGCGGCGGGCGGGCAAGGACGCGCGTTCGACATCGTATTCGCCGATCCTCCCTACGCGCTAGTGGCCGAACGCGGCTATGGGCCGCTCCTCGCGTCGCTCGCGGAATCAGGGACAGTTCGCCCAGGGGGAATCTTCATCGCCGAGATGGCAACGCGGCAAGCAGCCCCCGAACATCCGCTGTGGGAGCTTTGCCGTGACCGCGCATACGGTCAAACCCGTCTCGCCGTATACCGATTAAAAATATAATTGACAGTTGACAGACGGGGGGGGGTAAATAGTAAGATATGCGTATCTTTGACCTAACAAGAGGTGCATATCATGCTGAAACTGACTCGAGTGGAGGAGAATCGCGTTGCGGGCAGGCTTGCCGTCGCCCTTGTGACGTTTGCGCTTGCGGCGGGTGCGGACGAGACGCGCATCCGGCACATGGCGGACACGTATCTGCAAAGCGACTGCT
>CAMPAF010000267.1 GCA_946631535.1 uncultured Verrucomicrobiota bacterium | reverse complement strand
TCCGCTTCGCGATCCACCTGCGACCGCCGCAGAGCTTCGGAGGGAAGTGGAAGTAGGCGCCTCGTGAGACGCACGGGAGGGCCGCGCTGCTGCGCGGCCGCGCCGCCAAGATGGCGGCTCCCCATGCGGGAGGGTCGCAGTTTACTGCGACCGCACGGGAGGGCCGCGCTGCTGCGCGGCCGCGCCGCCAAGATGGCGGCTCCCCATGCGGTTCGTTTGTGCGGTCGCGCAGGAGCGCGACCCTCCCATGGTGGGGCGAGCCGTCCTCGGCGAGCCGCCTTCCGTAATTGACGCGGACGCGGCAATAGGGTATACTGTGCGCCATAAAACCTATTGCCAAGAACAACTGCGAATTTTCACAAAGGGAAATCGAACCTATGAAGAAAGCTTTTGTGTTTGTTGCGGCGGTTGCCGCAGCGGGAACCGCCATGGCGGCGGGGCTCGGTCCGCAGAGCTACGTGCAGGACGGGCTCGTGACGCACTTCGATGCCATTGACAACGAGGGCACCGGCACGCACAACCCGTCGGCCGCGACGTGGCGTGACCTCAAGGGCTCGGCCTACATCACCCTCCAGACGGGCGCGAGCTGGACTGGCCGATACTTCGACTCGACGGCGACTCTGCATACGATCACGACCATGCCGGGCTATGACCGCACCTCGCTCACCATGGAGGCGCCGGTCAACGTCATCTCCAATGGCGCGTCGGGGAACTATCCTCGCATCTTTTCCAACGGCGAGAACTTCAGCATCTATTTCTCCGGCACGGGAACGTCCCCCGCTCTCTACTTCAACGGGCAGTCTCCAGATACGAGGCCGAGCTTCGCCGGCTTCCGCATTGGCACGGTGTACGTGTTCGGCAGCAGCACGAGCTACGGCATCGGCCTGAACGGCGCGGTGATGAGCCAGACGAGCGTGCCGGTGAAGAATGCCGTCGAGAAGCCCGCCGCCGACTGGACGTTAAACGGCAGTGGCGGAGGCTACTTGCACGGTCACTACTACGGCCTGCGCTTCTACAATCGTTCGCTGTCCGACGCCGAGCTGCAACACAACGCGGTCGTGGACGGCCTGCGCTTCTGGAGCTACACGTACACGGGCACGGGCGCGGCGGAGAACTGGAGCGACATCGCGTGGACGGCGCCCGAACGCGCGGCGGCCCCCGCGCCGTCCACGGATAAGACGGCCTACGCGCAGGTGGCCAACGCCACGGTTAACGTAGCGGCGAGCGACAACGTCAGTCTCGCGGGGCTCTCGCTGGAGGACGGCGCCACGCTGAACGTGCCGGCGGCCGCGTCGGTGGGCTTGAGTATCCTGTACGTGGAAGGGCAGGCCGTGCAGCCGGGCCGCTATACGGGCACGGGCAGTGCCGGGACGCAGGTGAACTGGATCTCGGGCGAAGGCGTCGTGTACGTAGGGGACGACGCGTTCCTGCAGTCAACCGGGAATCAGGCGGTCAATACGGGCTACTTCGCAAAGCCGAGCACGCGCATCGTCGCCGACTACGCGTTCACGAGCGCCACGCCCACGCAGCAACGCGTGTTCGGCGCCGCATCGGATGATGCGGCCGCGCAGCTCTCCTGCGCGCACTACATCAACGGCAACGGCAAGTATGCCTGGGCCATCCAGGACGGAAAAGGCAATTGGCAAAGCCTGGAAGTGCCAGTCGATACCTCCCGCCGGACGCTGGACCTCGACAGCTACAATTCCCAGGTGCGGCTGCTGACCGGCGGAACGGTCACGAAGTCGGTCGCCATCACGTCTTCGCGCACCAACACGTCGGCCTGGCCGCTGGCGATCTTCGCGAACTGCAACAATACGTCGGGGACGTCTTTCAACAATTACGGCAAGCTCAAGCTCTATTCGTTCGCGATCTACGAGGAGGGCGTCCTGAAGCACGCCTATCTGCCCTATCGTTCGGCGGACGGAACGGTGGTCGGCCTCAAGGACTTGATGACCGGCAACATCCTCGAGAAAGCCGCCGGATCGGCGTTTTCGAGCGGGGGTGACATCAGTTCCGACCCCGTATGGATGGCGGACGACTATCTCTGCTACACCGGCACGGGCGCAACGGAGAACTGGAGCGACATCGCATGGAGCATGCCGTTCGGCCGTGCCGCGGTCTCGTCAGCTTCGTCCTTCTCCCTGACGAACATGTGCGTGGAAATCTCGAACGCGAAGGTCAACGTGGCGGCCAGCGACAAGCTGGGGCTCTGGCAGCTGTCGCTGACGAACGGCGCGACCTTGAACGTGGCGTCCGATGCGTTTGTCGCGGTGAAGACAGTCTCTGTGGAGGGCGTGGCGGTTCCCCGCGGCATCTACACGGGCACGGGGCCGGTCGGCACGCAGGTGAGCTGGCTCGAGGGCGATGGCGTGGTGCGCGTGGCGGGCTCGCGGAGCGCCGAGATCCCCGACACCGTCCCGACTCCGGCGGCGGACGGCTGGTACGAGTTCGGCATCACGTCGGCGAACGGCGGCAGGACCTGGCGCCCGAACAACTGGTACATCGTGGCGGACTGGCCGAAGTGGGATCGAATCGTGTTCCCTGTGGGCGCGAAGGTCCGGTTCGTCGGGTATTCGATCCTCGACACGATACCCGACGGCGTGTTCTCCGAGGTCGACTTCACCCACGCGGAGTACATCCTGCTCCACGGGAAACAGGTGTTCGAGGACGGTTCTCCCTTTACCATTCCGTCGGGCGTGACGTTGCGCTACCAGCCCGGCAACTGGGTGCCGCAGAGCAATCCCGACGAGTACAAGCTGACGACCGATGGCAGCGGCACGATGACGACGCCGCTCAACGTCGTCGGCACGCTGTACGTCTATGGCGACGGCACGCATCTCGCCCGGCAGGAGTATTCGGGACTCCTGACCGGTAACGGCGAGTTCAAGTTCGGCAACTTTGGCAACCAGGCGCGGTTCATGGGCGGTTTCGCGTTCAACGGCAAGGTGACGGGCTATCAGAACGGGCAGTTGCTGTGGGTGGACTCGCTCGCGGTGACGAGCTCGATCAGCAGCGTCACGTTCAGCGATTGCGGCAACACCTACCAGACGAATAGTAGCCACAACGTGAACGGCATCTTTTTCGGCAAGCACAACAGCGACGCGACGGCCGACCACGAGTTCTACATCGCCTCCGTCAACGGCCAAGCGCGCGACATTACGGACAAGAAGAACAAGCGCTGGCGGTGCGGCGGCGCGTTGGGCCTCTGGGGCGGCAACACGATCCACGTGGGGAAGGTGACGTCCGCCCTGCACGTAGTGGGGCGTCCGCAGGATCTGGGATGCGACACCGGCTTCTTCAGCAGCGCCGCCGGCAAGGGGATCGGCAATCTCGTGGTGGACGAGTCCTCGACCGCCGGCAGCCTCTTCCTCTCCACGAACGTCAACGTGAAGGTGGGCAAGGTGACCGCGTCCACGTGCTTCAACTACACGTACCACTCGGACGTGGCAAACGGCACGACGCTCGACATTACGAACTCCTGTCTGTCAACGGCCACGGTGAAGGCGACGGACATCGGCATGTTGCCGGCGCGGATCTCGGGCTTCACGGGCACGGTCACGCTCACGGACACGGAGACCGTGAAGAGCTACACGATGCCCGTTGACTTCACGCAGGGCACCAACTGCCTCTACAACACGACGGGCTGCATCGGATCGGGCACGCTGGGGAGCGCGCCCGCGAGCGGCACGATCGACGTCACGTTCCCCACGACGGGCGATGCGCCCGTGAAGGGCGAGTACGCGCTCGCGCGGTTCACGTCCGGCGGCGACAAGCTGAGCGGCTGGACCGTGACGCTCAACGGCCAGGCGGTAGATTCCGCGATTGTCTCCGGCATGAAGGTGGAAGTGCGGAAGGACGCGACGGGCCTCTGGCTGAAAGTCGACAAGCCCGGCGTCACGCTCTTCATCCGCTGAGTCCACGACCGCAACGGGCGAGGTGCCCGTTGCCCCAGTGTGCAGGAACACTTTCAAGGAGAATCTGTACCATGACGAGAAAGAGAAGGCCGATGAAGAGAGTGTCGATTGCGTGCCTGGCGGCGGTCGCGGCGAGCGTGACCCTGCCGGCAGCAGAGACCGAGGTGATCTGGCCGGGCGGCAACGTGAAGGTGGTGGCGGGGAACTGCGCGAAGGTCGAGACGAAAGGCGACGTCGTGTACGTGACGGCGATGCCGCCGGGACGCCCCAACGTGTGGCCGGCGGCGTACTTCACGTTTCCGAAGCTGCGCGACCTCTCCGGCGTCGAGTCCGTGCGGGTGACGCTCACCAACTGCTGCAACGAGACCCTGCGCGTCGGCGTCAAGGTCAAGGCCGTGACGGAACAGGGACAGACACCCGACGGCGCGACGTCCGTCCAGCCCGGCGCGGCGCACACGTACAATCTCCGGCTTTACCTCTCGAACTGGATCTTCGACGCGCCGCACGGCCTCG
>CAMPAF010000266.1 GCA_946631535.1 uncultured Verrucomicrobiota bacterium | reverse complement strand
GAGGTCGTGCGGACGGAGGTGGAGGTGCCCGCCGCCACGTTCGGCTGGACGGCCGATTCGCTCGCGGGCGACGCGGGGACGGCGGTGGCGAGCTGGGCGCCGACGAACAAGTCGGCTGTTGGATCCAACACCTTTGCCGTCAGTCCGCTGGCCTCCCTCGGCATCACGGCGCCGAAGATCTCCGCCGAGACGATGAACGGCCACCGCACGCTCGCGTTCAACGCAGCAGACGGATCGGGCCTTGGCATGGGCGGTTCGAGCGCCGCGACCCTGCTCGGTTCGCCCACGAGCATGACCTGGGCGTTCGTGTTCCGCACGCCCACCAACGCGCCCGTCTTCCACAACGGCGGCCGCAACTACGCGAACAACATCTCCGCGCTGTTCGGTCGTGCCTGGAAAACGCAGCAGCTCGCCGTCCTGCTGCGGACGGACGGCAGCGTGGGATTCGGCATCAAGGAGGCGGAAGACATGACTGTTCCCTTCGAGACTGTCTGGGCACCGCAGCGCGACACGCGGTTCAACGACACGCACGTGCTCTTCATCACCTGGGACGGCGCGACGGACACCTACTCGGTCACGATGGACGGCTACACGCAGAGCAGCACGCTCCAGACGCCCCTGGGCGCGTTTGCCGACTCGGCCATCACGATCGGCCTGATCGATCACCACAGCCGCGAATACAAGAAATTCAGCGACTGCCACTTCACCGGCGAGATCGCGGAAATCCGCTACTACAAAAACGAGTCCCTCACCGTCGAACAGCGCGCGCAGATCGGACGCGAGCTCGCCGAACGCTACGGCGCGCCGACCTACGGCTATCTGACGGCCGAGGAGAAGACGAACGCCGTCGGGCTCGGCGCGCGCGAATACGAGATCCAGAAGACGGCCACCGCCACCGGCGGGCTCAAGGGCGACCACGAGCTCTATCTGGGCGAAGGGCAGCGCATTTGGGGTAGCGGCAACGTCAACTCCGGCCTCACCCTCCGCAGAGGCGCGATTCTCGACATGGCGCACCCCGGCGACGGCCTCACGTTCAACAACTCCACGACCTATCCGCCCAACACGCACGGCCTCACGCTCGACGGCGGCGCGATCGTGCGTTTCGCGTACCATGCGGACGGCGTGACCTCCGCGCCGACCCTGCCGACGAAGCTCACGCTGCGCGGCACGAACGTGATCCAGGTGGTGTCCTCGGACGACAAGCCCGCCCCGCGCGGCGTGGTGTTCGAGGCGCGCGAGTCGATCACGGTCGAAGAGGGTGCCGCCTTCACGCTGGAAGGCGTGGGCAACGCCACGCGCGTGGTGGTGGACCCGACAGCGAAGACGGTCCGCCTCGAGACATCCGTCGGCACCACGATCATCTTCCGATAAGCACGCCCTGGAGACGCGCCGGGATCACGAGCGTGCCCCGCCAGAAGCTCGCCGCGTCCGTCGGGCACGGCAACGCGAACGATTTCACGAGACGCGGATTCGCGGCATCGCTGAAATCCCAGACCGAGGCCGTGCGGTCGCCGCCAGACACCGCCACGAGCGTCCCGCCGTTCCAACGCGGGAGCCCCACGATCCGCTTCTTGCCGGGGAACGGGCGTAACTGCGGCACGTCCTGTCCGCCCGGCTCCACAATCTCCCATCCGCCGCCATCGGCCAGAAACGCCTTCTCCCCGAACGCGCACATGCCGCCCATTCTCGACTGATACCCCTCCATCTTCTTCACGGGAGGGTCGCGCTCCGTCGCGACCAATTCCAACCAACTAAAATACTTCAACGCCGAATTCCCTGCGACCCACCGTCCACCAATGAGATCCGGCGACAGGAACTTGTTGTAGCGCGACTGGTTGACCAGGTTGGCGAGCAGCTTGGGCTTCGTCAGGTCCGAAATGTCATAAACCGTCGTGTTGAACGCCGCCCAGCGCGTGCCGTCGCCGTAGGCATACACGTCGCGCGCCGTCGCGCTCGGCACGCGTGCGATCTCGTTCAGCTCGCCCGCCGGCCCCATCTCGAACACGATCCATCCCTCGCGTCCCGCCGCCACGAACAGACGGTTGCCCGCAATCGCCGCGTCCATGCACTCCGCCAACGGGATGCGCCGCTTTTCCGTGATTCCGCTTTCCGAGAGTCCCAACACGAACAGGCCGGCCGTCCCTGCGGCGGCGTAGCACACGTCCCCCGTCACCGCGAGGCCGGTCACGTTCGCCGCGAGTGACGTGTCGGACGGCAGCCAGCGGAGGAAACCCTTCGGCGCTTTCGGGCGCGGCGTCCGCACGTGCGCGTTAACCGGCGGTTTACCTCGCTCCACCGCCACGCGCTTCGCGCCTTTCGCCTCGATCGCCCACGTGCCGCTTCCCGCCACCGTCACGTACACTGCGCCGTCCCCCACCGCAAGGGACATCACCTGATGCCGGTTCCCCGGCACCCAGCGGTCCACCACCTTCGGCGACGCCTTGTCCGACACGTCCACTGCGTACAGGCCGCCGGCCGTTGCCGTGCAGAACGCCATTCCGTCCGCCACCCGCACGAGCCACATGTCGTACGTACACGGCTTGCAGTACTCGAAATCGACGCGCGACACTTTCTTCGGCGCGCGTGGGTTCGCCACGTCGTAGATTTCAAGACCCATCTGCCCGGGATGCGCCGTCGCACCCGGCTTCTTGTCTTTGACGCTGAAACCCGTGCTGGCGTAGAGCCAATTGCCGTCCACCCACACGCCGTCGCCGTTCGACGCAAGCGGACAGCATGCGAGGCGCGTCGGCGACTTCATGTCCCGCGCGTCCCAGATCGTCACGCACTTTCCGCCCCATTCGCCGGAGAAGAGGAGTCCGTCGCGGTACGCCACCGACTGCGACTCCACCGGCTCCTTTTTCACGCATCGGACCAGCTGCGGGTTCTGCGGACGCGACACGTCGATGAACTCCAGCCCGCTCTTCGACCCGCCCACGAAGCACACGTCCCCTGCCACGTCGATTCCCGTGCAGTTGGCCGTGGAAGGGTAGTGTCCCGCGACAAACGGCTTCGCCGGATTGCGGCAGTCGACGACCCAGATGCCGTTCGCCCGCGTCGAGACGTACACCATGCCGCCCTGCAGCGCGACCTGCCGCGCCGACGCGAGTCCGCCCGTCTCGCCCAGGAGCTTGGGGCGAAGCGGGGCGGAGAGGTCGTACACGCCGAGCGTCTCCTTTCCGCCCACGTACAGCAGATTGCCCTCGATGTTCACGCAGCGTCCGGAACCGGCCGCGCCGCTCGTCACTCTCACGGCCTTTCCGAAAACATTACCCGTGCGGAACGGCACGTCGCCGCCCCAGACGCAGCCCCCCGCCAACAGAGCCATCATGATGGATGTTGCCCGTCGCTTCACATCAACTACCAACTATCAGCGGAAGATCACGCACGTGCCGTTGGCGCTGGTGAGATACCACACGTCTCCCACGCGGTAAAGTTTCCATGGCTTCACGGTGACGTTGGAAGATGCGAACGTCCCTGTGGCTGTGCCAGACACCGAAAGCACGGTATGGCGTTCGTTTTTCCTCGCCTGCGTGTAGTCGTTCACGATGACGGTTGCGGACGCGCCGATCGTCAGGTCGCCGTTGATCCGCACGGTCTGCACGTCGCCGTTCGCGTCGACCTCCACCACGAGCGGACCGTCCAGCGACACGTCCCCGTTCAGCGTGCCGCCGCCGGCCCCGGCGGAGAGCGCGTTCAGCGCGACCGGCGCGGACGCGTTGACGACCGCGCCGCCCTGCAGCGCCACGCCGCCCGTCCCGTTGCAGACGCGCGCGTTCCGCTCCACGCCGCCGCCGGCGACCCACTTGTCGTAGAGGTAGCTCTCCACGTCGCCGATCTCCTCGTCGGAGAGCGCACGGTCGTAGGCGATCACCTCTGCGATCCACTGTACGGCGCCGCGGTTGTTGGCCAGATATCCGTTGAGGGCGTTGCGGCACACGCGGCTCGCGACGGTCTTCTGCCAGCCCGCGAGGCGGCAGGAGAGGACGTAGGGTGCCGTATTTGGCACGGTGATGTTCGAGGTCGTCAGCGACGTGTGCTGGACCTTGTTCACGCGCAGGTAGTCGCCCACGCGCGTCCAGGCGCTGCCCGTGCCGATGTTGACGCTCTTGCCGGTCGTGTCGACGACGCGGAAGCCGTAGTCTTTCCCGTACCAGCCGAAGAGCCCTGCGAACTGCGTCTGCGCGCCGTCGTAGCAGGCGACGAGGAAGAGCGTCCACGTGTCGGTCTCGTTCTGCGCGACGAGTCCCGCGTGCTGGGCGAAATGCACGGCCGGCAGGCCGCCGAACCTGGACACGGACTCGTCATAGGTCACGGCGCCCCAGGCGAGCCCGAAGGGTCCCGCCGGCATGTCGGCGACGCGGCTCGACCAGTTCGTGACGGTGCCTGCGGCGTTCGTGTGGATCGTCGAGAGGCAGGACGCGTCGAGCCAGTAGAGGAGGCCGTCCTGCG
>CAMPAF010000265.1 GCA_946631535.1 uncultured Verrucomicrobiota bacterium | reverse complement strand
TGTTCTGGTTGTTTCCAAAACTCAATACGCATGGGTGAATTACGGAGATGCGCCCTCCGGATGCCTCTCCGTTTCTCACCCAGCCACATTGAAAATTGGAAACAACCATAACAACCAGAAAAAACAACTCAGGAAAGGTGCGCGGGCTAACTCGCCCGCGCATCTTATCCATCTGTTTTTCACAAGGAATTTGATTTGATTGCATCGTTTTAGATTAGCCGATGGGCACGGGCGAGTTAGCCCGTGCGCCATGGATAAGTTGTCCTTGCAGTTGTTCTGGTTGTTTTCATTACATAAGGAGTCTCGGGGGAAGAGGAGAGGCGCCCTCCACCGAAATCAATGGGGAGCGTATTCGTCGAAGACGGAGAGGTCCGTGAGGATGTAGGGATAGTTCGTGGCGGGGATGAGGCTGATGCTGATGATATCTTCGCCGGGAATGCCCGCCCAGACGGCGCCCTTCACGTCCCAGACAATCCGCCGGATCGGGTCGATCAGGACAGGATTGGGCAGGTTGTCTTTCTTGTCGCAGCCCGACTGCGCGACGAGCTTCCCGTACAGCGGCTCTCCCTCGACGTCGAGATGCTCGGGCTGCCACCAGGCAAAGAGCGGCACGCCCTTCCGCCGGTAGGCGTGGCGCTCGACCGCGTTCCACGCCACCTGCGGCGTCATCGTCTGCGGGCCGCGCGGCTTGAACGAGAAGACGAGGTCGGGCGCCGGCGCGAGTCCGTCGAAGATCGACGCGAGGGACTGGATCACGTAGTAGGCGAGGCGCGGCTTCTGGTCCTCGAGCTTGAAGATGCCGTAGCTCTTCGAGCCGACATTGAAGATGTTCGCGAACGACGCCCCCATCGCGCGGTCGAAGAAGAGCCGGCGCGCCACGAACTTCGCCTGCCCGTATTCGGTGCGCGTGGAGACGCGCGCCGTGAGGGCCGGCCCCGCGCCGCGCCCGCATTCGCCCATCGCGATCTCGGGAAGCGAGCCGTCCGCGCGGCGGTAGAGCGTCCGCACCTGTTCAAGCGACATCCGCACGTCCTCCTCGGGCGCGCGCAGGTAGCCGTGATACGTCCACACGTCGAGCACCTCGCGCAGGCCGGCCTGCGCGAGGCCGACGTTCCATCCCGAAAGGAGCGAGCCGAGCGAGATGGTCCCGCGCGCCTTCGGGTCGACCTCCTTGATGATTTCCATCGTCCGCCTGTAGAACGCCGTGAAGTCCCGTGCGGCCTGCGCCACGCCAATCGTCTTGTGGGCGTTGAGGCCGTCCTTGTACCAGCGCGCGTCCAGCTCGTTCCAGATCTCGTAGAGCTCCACGCGTCCCTTGAAGTGCAGCGCAAGCGCGCGGATGAAGTTGTTCCAGCCCTCCACGGCCTCCGGACCGTGGTAGCACGGCGCGTCCCAGAACGACGAGGAGAGCTTGTTCTGCACCTCCACCTTGCCGTAGTAGAGCTCGTTGCCGTAGCCGCCGTAGAACCACGGCTGGATGCCGGCCGCGCGGAGCGCGTCCACCATCCGGTCCGCCTCCGCGAAGTCGTAGACGCCCTTCTCCTTCTCCATCTTGCGCCAGGCGTAGTTGAGGCGGGCGCGCTTGAATCCGGCGGCGGCGAGATACGGCACGATCTTCTCGCCGAGCATGTTGCCCATCTCCAGTCCGGCGGAGAAGAACGTGGACGACGTGTCGCGCGCGTCCCGGCACGGCAGATGGCCGATCTTCTTGAATCCCTTCAGCTTCTCCAGCGGATCAAGCGTGAAGCCGTAGTAGAACGGCCCCGTCGGCACGCCCTCGCGGTTGCCGTAGTTGTCGCCGTCGATCTCGGGCATTGGACACTCCTGCGCCGCGAGATAGGCCTTGATCCGCTCGACGCGCTCCGGCGCCAGCGGGGCGACGGCCCACGCGCCGCCCGCGATGCAGATTGCCACACATGTTACCAGTTTCTTCATCTCTCGTTCCTTTCTTCTTGCGTATGCCGCCTTCACTTGGCGCAGAATGTTTCAATCACCTTCAGGTTCGCGTCGCGCATCCCTGTCCAGAGATCGCGATAGGGACGGTCGGTCACGGAGAGGAGCCCGGTATTGTAGCTCTCGCCGCCGACGCCCTGGAAGTAGCGTCCCGTCGCCGCCTGGTCGATGAGCGTGAACCATTCGACGCCCACCACGAACCCCATCGACGCGGCCGCCATCACGTAGCGCCCGTACGCCTCGCCGCGTTCGCGCTGCGTGGGCACGTCGAACGTGAACGGCCCCACGTTCGACTCCTTGCCGGCCGAATAGAAAAACTCGCTCCAAATCTGCGGCAGGCCGCCGGTCCGGGCATACACGCGCTGGGCGAACGCGCGGTCGATGTCGCGCGCGTAATAGTTGATGCTGATCGCGTCGAGATGCTTCCCGGCAATGCGGCAGAGCGTCTCGTTGTCCGCCGTCGATGGCATCCAGCGGTTGCCGAGAAGCAGATGGTTGGGGTCGCGCGCGCGGAACGCCTTCTCGATCACGCCGTAGTACTTCTCGAGGAAATCTTCCACGAACGCCTTCGCCGTCTTGCCAGAAGCCGTAAACGCGCGCTTCGCCGCCCAGCCGTCGTCCAGCTCCGGCACGGCGCGGGCGATCGCCTCGAACGCCTGCTCGTTGTCGAGGAAGTACCCGATCAGGAGCGGATCGTCCGCATCCGCGCGCACGGAGTCGAGCGCCTGCTCCACGGACTTCACCGTCTCCGCGTCGTACGGGTCGAACACCCCGCGAATGGTGGGAATCTTCTTGACACCCCAGAACGGGAACTGTCTCACGTACGGAAACGATGCCCTGCGCGCGGCCGCCAACACCTCGCCGAACGCGCCCATCGAGTTGAAGCCGGCCTGGCGGACGCGCGCGATGTTGCGCACAGCCGCCTCTGCGTGGTCGTACGAACCGAACTTGCGCACGAGGTTGGCGCGGTAGTGCGAGACGGCCCGCGTGCTCCAGTACGGCTCGTCCGTCTTCCACGCGGCGGCGAACGGCCCCTCATGCGGCGGAAGCCACTCGAAGGCGTCCTCACGCCCCGTCACGTCCGTCAGGTCGTCGCCGCCGCCGAACACGCACACGCCGAGATGGAAGAACGCGTTGCCCGCCGGATCGACGAGGTAGTGCCGCTCTCCGCGCTTTTCGAGATGGAAGAAACCGGTCTTCTTCAGGCCAAACTTCCGCCCCGTCCCCGCGATGCCGCCGAAGGCGTCGAGGCGCATGTCCTTGCGCGCGAGGCGTCCGGCGAAGTCAAGCGACTTGTAGAACGCCTTTTCCGAGGCGACGTCCGCCTTCAGCTCGGATTCGTCCGAGATCTTCCCCGGAAACTCGCGCGGAGTCTGACCAAACTTGTCCATCAGTTTCTTCCGACCCTGCGCCGGCGTGAACGCATACGTCATCTGCCACTCCTTCATTTCCGCCGGCAGGAAGATGCGGTACTCGAACGTGTTCCAGTTCCACTTGCGGTTGTCCTGGACCTCGAAGTAGGTGCCCGCCGGGAAGCCGAGCACGAGCGTCTCGCCGTTGACGTCCTTGACGGCGATCTCACGTCCGTTGCCCTTGAAGAGCTTCTCGTCCAGACCCAGCGCGAACGGAAACGCCCCCTCCTTGTCGTCCACGCGCCACGCGCCGCCCTGGATGAAGCTCGGCGGCACGAGCATGGAGAGCAGCATCTGGTTCGACTTCGCCTCCGTCACCGTAAAGTCCACCGCGCCCTCGGCGGCGGACAGCTTCACCTTGCCCGTCTGGCACTCAAGACGGAACGTGCCGGCCGCCGGACACGCGAACACGACCTTCTCGCCTTCGAACTTCGCCTCAAAGCCCAGCGCCGCGCCACTCACCAGCGCCAACAGAATGATCCATGGTTTTCTCATGGCCGTTCCCTCTCCTTTGTCCTTCATCCCTACTTCCCGAGCGCCTCTTCGCGGCCCTTGCCAGTCGATGGCAGGGAGAAGTCGGTCGGGCGCCCCTTCGCCTGGCGCGAGAGGAAGTCGAGTCCTGCGGCGAAGTTGCCGCCGTGGCCGCCCTCCATCAGGGTGAAGCGCACGTTCGCCGACGTGCGCCGGAAGTTGATGCGCATGCGTTCGGAGTAGAACGGGTCCTTCGGCCCGTCGTACGCCAGCGCCGCCGGCACCTGCTGCGTCTCCTCGATGGCGGCGATGTCCGCCTCGCTCACGCGGTCCTCGGGATTGGCGAGCGCGTTGAACGCGCGGAACGAGTGGCCGACGGGGACAGACCCCTTCCAGCCGTCGTGGATGCCGGTGACGATGTACGCGCCCACGCCCGCCTTCCGCGCGCGGTCGAGCCATGTGAGCGGCGAGCGGTGCGCGTACTCCTCCGGCTTCTCTGCGGGCGTGCCGCCGCACGCCCCCTCGAGCATCTTCGCGTAGTGCTTGCCGCGTCCGGGATGGACGAGCAGCGAGTCGGCGTGCCAGCGCGCGAGGTCGGTGATCGGACAGAACGCCGCCCC
>CAMPAF010000264.1 GCA_946631535.1 uncultured Verrucomicrobiota bacterium | reverse complement strand
CTCGTCTTCGGGCGCGGCATGCTGAAGTGGACGGGCGGCGACGCCGCGTGGACCGGCGGCGTGACGCTCGCGATGCCCGAGAACACGGAGCTGACCGTGAACGTGACCGACCCGAACGCGACGCTGACCATCAACGGCGCGACGGCGCAGTCCGGCAGCGGCCAGTTCCTCAAGACCGGCCCCGGCACGCTGGAGCTGACGGGCGGAGGTCGCCTCGGCAAGGATTACCCGTGGTTGGCGGGCAGCTACTGGCCCACGCACGGGAAGACGACGGAGAACTCCATCGTCGGCTTCATTCCGTACTGGGACGAAACGACCGGCTACGCCACGAATGGCGGCTACACGGGCTTCACGATCATGGAAGGCACGTTGCGCCTGAACGCCCCGGGGCAGACGTTCACTCTTGCCCAGCTGCCGTGGGTGGGCGACCGTCAGCAGACCGACTCCCGGCTGGAGATCACGAACAACACGACGGTGAAGACCGACGGCGGCTGGTTCACGGTCAGCCGCGGCACGGGCCAGACCTCGAACAGCGCGACGCCCGTGGTGCGCGTGACGGACGGCAGTTCGTTCTCCGTGAGTAGCATTTGCATGGGACACTCAAATGGGACGGGAAGCTATTACAGCCGTGCGCGGATTGAGCTGGACAGCGGCAAGATGACCGCCGGTGGCCAAATCTACCAGCCGGAGACGGCCGGTTCAGCCGTGATTTCGCTCACGAACGGATCGTCCTTTACCCACACGTGGACGGGAAACACCGAACATGGTTGGGACATGCTCCATTCCGCGGCCACGATCGTCGCCGGGTGCAGCACGGCGGCGACGCATCAGGTGAAGCTGGATCCCAACGCGACGCTGGACGTGTTCGACGGCGGCGTGTTCAAGCTGAACCAGACGGTTCCGACCATCTATCGGGGCAGCGGCGTGCGCTCCAAGCGCGTGCGGTTTGATGGCGGTACGCTCATGCCGTACACGGCGGGCGCGGCCACGGAGTGGTTCGGCGGCGCGGGGTCGGGCGTGACGAACTTCGTGGTGGGCGCGAACGGAATGACCGTGGACGTGCCGGCGTGGAGCTGGCTCGGCGCCGTGCCGCGCGCCGAGTCCGCGACGTCGAAGATCGTGAAGACGGGCGCGGGCACGTTCTCGATCCCGCATGACACGAACGCCGTGCCTGTGGAGGTGCGCGAGGGCGCGCTCGCGTTCGACCGTCCGTACCAGCTCTGGACGAACACCTGGGCGCGCACGTATGTGCCGGTCGCGGGTTCTTCCATATTCGTGGCGGGCGAGGGGACGCTCGGCGGCATGTCCATCGAACCCGCCGGAGACTTCACGGCGACCTTCGGCGCGACGGGCAAGCGAATCAACAACACGGGCCTGGGCTGGTCGTGCGCGGAGTGGGCGCGCGTGATGCCGGACGGCAACACGGTGGCGCTCACCGCGCCGGACGTCGAATCGCGCGGCGCCGCCTGGCTCACGCAGAAGATCCGCGTGGACGAGAGCTTCACCGTGTCGTTCGACTACTTCGCCCACGCCTCCGGCAGCGAGACCGCGAAGTACGCCGTGATGCTTGCGCTCCAGACGACGAAGGCGACCGCCTGCGGCGGCGACGGCATCAACCTCGGCATCAACTACGGCACGATCTCGAACGGCTGGGCCATCGGCGTGAACGTCGGCGACTGCACCATACCCTACACGGCCTCGCGTCTCGCCGAGAACGCCTACAACATCGGCGTCACCGCCGCCGGCGCCCCGCGGGAGGAGCTGATGGGCGCGCCGGATGCGCCCACGCGCTGCACGCTTTCCTACGACGCGGACGCCAAGCGGGCCGTGTTCACCATCGCCTCCGCCGTCGGGTGCAACGTCTGCACGCACGCGGTCAACGTGGACCTCGCCGCATGGCTCGGCGCGACGACGGCCTGGGTGGGCGTGACGGGAACGACCACGCAGAACGCCTCCACGCAGCACTTCGTGCGCAACTTCCGCCACGCGGCCGGTACGGCGCCCGCGCCCGACCTCGTGCGCACGGGCGGCAACCTGCGCCTGGCGTCCGGTTCCACCTTCACGGCGAACCTCGCCGCGAGCGAGGCGATCGGCACGTTCGCGCTCGACTCGCTCGCGGGCAGCGGCGCGGCCACGCTGGACGTCGTCAGCCGCTCGTCCGACCCCGTCGGCTTCACGCTCCCGGAGATGTCGGTGGAGGACCGCTCGCTCTGGAACCTGAGCGGATACGCGCATTGGACGGACAGCGGCCTCGCCTGCTCGTCCAACAACAACAACTGCACGGGCGCCGCGATTTCCTCCCGGTCCTATCCGGCCACCGGGTCGTGGAAGATTTCCTTCGACTGGGATGCCGGGAAGAAATCCAGTAAGATCGCAGACCTCTTCTACGTCTACGTGTCGAACGACGGAAGCTATGGGTACGATCCGGCAAACACCGGCGTGACGCTGAGGTGGCAGGAGTGGGACAACCCCGCGGCGAAGAACGTGGTGCGCCTGAACCTCTGGACGAACCGCGTGCAGCACGCCACCAGCTTCGTCGACGACGACGGCGCGGTCCTCAACATGAACAGCTGGGGCCCGATGCACGTGGTGGCCGACTACGACGCGGAGGCGAAGACGCTTGCCGTGACGATGACGCAGCAGGACGGCGCGAAGTCGAACACGACCGTCTTCGCCGGCGTCGACCTTGCGGCGAGCCTCAAGGGCGCCTCGCGGGCGCACCTCGCGTTCCGTTCGCAGGTGGGCGGACTCTTCAGCGAGTCGATCGTCTCGAACCTCAAGTGGGAAGGGGACGAAATCGCGGCGGCCACGCGGACGGTGGGCAAGAGCCCGGCGCTCGCGTTCGACCGGATCGAAGGCCTGACGTCGGTCACGAAGACGGGCGACGCCGACTTGGCGTTCCTGAAGCCGGACGGCCTCCCGACCGCGGTCACGCTCGCCGACGGCGGCCTGCGCTTCGCGAAAGAGCCGCTCGAAACCGTGACCGTGGGGGAGGGCGGCGGCTGGATCTTCAGCGAGCCGACGGGCCTCTATTCGGCGACGAACGGCATCCGGATCGGCTCGAACGTCTCCAACAACAAGGACGCCGCGCACCTCCGCCACCGCGTGCGCGTGACGGGCGACTGGCGCGCCTCGTTCCGCCTGTGGAACACCGTCGGCGCGGACGCCATCTCGTTCTACATGCACAACGACCCGCGCGGCAACAACGTGGTGGGAACCGACCATGGCGGCGCGGGCTACTACAGCGTGCAGAACTCGCTTGCCGTGGGTTGGTTCACCTACACGGGAGGAACCCAAAACAAGATGGGTATCGGGCAGAGGTCGCAAGGCATCAGCTTCAACGTGGAGATCTCTCCCGTGAACATCCGCTTGGCGAAGCCGATCGACGTGACGATCGTCCACACCGCCGCCGCGAAGACGCTCGACGTGACGATGGTGCAGGACGGCAACGAGTTTACGCACCAGTGGACGGACGTGGACGTCCCCGGCAGCATCGGCGGCGACTACGCCTACCTGGCGGTCGGCTCGGGAGGCGGCGGCGTGCACACGCTCCCGTACTACGACAACTTCACGTTCGAGCAGCTGGACGGCGCGGACACGCTGGCGGAAGGGAAGTACCTCTCGTCGATCGACGTGACGGCGCCGAAGGGCACCCTGACGCTCGACTCGCCCGTCGCGGACGGCTCGTTCGCGGTGGCGGACAGCGTGTCGGTGGCAGCGGGCAGCACGCTGCGCGTGGCCGCGGCGAACGAGACGGCGACCCTGCGCACGGGCACGCTCACGCTCGGCGCGGGCGCCTCGCTTGCGGGCGACGCCGGGGCGACGATCGCGCCGGACGCGGTGGCGGGCGACTTCACCGACCTCGTGGTGGACGGCGCGGTGTTCGCGCCGTCGGAGGCCGACATCACGGCGGGCACGTTCGCGAAGCGCGCGATCCGCCTCTCGAACGGCGCGAAGCTGCACGTCGGCGTGGCGAAGTTTATGCGCGTGGAGGATGTCTACGTGGACGGCGTGCGGCAGGACGCCGCGTCCGTCTACACGGCCCTGAACGCCGATTGGATCACGTCCACGTCCCTCGGCCGCGTGGGCATGCGCGCCGGCACGGTCCTCATCCTGCGGTAGGTGCGCCCGGCACCGCGATCCGCATCGCCGGCGGCGTTTCTCACCCATGCGTAGTGGGGTTGGGAAACAACCAAGACAACTTTCAAGAACAACATTGTCCTGCGGGCGTACCTTGAACATTTAGAATCGTGACAGTTAGAAGATCGGCAAACGGGCGCGGGCGAGTTAGGCCGCGCGCATACGGAGAGTTGTTTTCAAACAGTTGTTTCCATTAATACAAAGAACACGGTTAAACGAAAAATCGATTCACTCCCTTGCGCCGATGGCGCGGATTTGGCATAATGGTTGCGCTGAATCCTTCCAGTTGTTATTTTGCGAGTTCTGGCAGGCCATGTGGCT